>WFPR01000147.1 GCA_015487455.1 Candidatus Bipolaricaulota bacterium | reverse complement strand
TGAACTGCGCGTTGTGGTGCATGCTGATCGTGTCGACGATCCAGGCCATCTCCCGCTCGCCCGTGTAGACGTCGGGCGCCGGGATGTCGACGTCCGGCCCGATGAGGGGGGCGATCTCGGCCGCGTAGCGGCGCGTCAACCGCTCCAGCTCCCCCAGGCTCATCGCCTTGGGGTTGCAGCGCACCCCGCCCTTGGCCCCGCCGAAGGGGAGCCCCATCAGCGAGCACTTCCAGGCCATCAGGATCGCGAGCGCCTCGACCTCCTCGAGGGTGACGTCGGGGTGGTAGCGGATGCCCCCCTTGGTGGGGCCCAAGACGGGGTGGTGCTGCACCCGATAGCCCTCGAATTGGCGCACCCGCCCGTCGTCCATCTGGACGGGGAAGTTGACGATGAGCTTCCGCTTGGGGTAGCGGAGCAGCTCGACCAGCGCCTCCTCGAGCTGCAGCCTCTCCGCGGCGCGGTCGAAGAAGTGCCGCGCCGACTCCAGCATCGACAGCTCCGTTCGCCTTCGCAGCTCCGGCATGGCCGCTCGCTCCTTTCCTTTCTTCTGCTGCTCCTTGCTTGTCTTCTCCTTGCTTGTGAGCCTATACGTCCAGCGATCGATAAAAGCGTTCGCGGGTCTCGGCGCGACGTTCCAGCTGGCCCAGCGCGCGCCGAGCCCCCTTCAACCAGTTGAGCAGGCCCGCGCGGGCCGACGCGAGCGCCTGTTGCTTCTCCTTGGCCCGCTGCCGCCAGGCCGCCTCCCACTGCAGCTCCGAGCGCCGGGTCTCCAGCGCCCGGCGGAACTCCTGGACCTGGTGGAAGTAGCGGGTGGCCTCGGCCTCCTCGCGGGTCACCTGTCGCAACGAGAGGCTGTACTTGCCCTCCTCGTTGACCCCAAGGACCTTGACGACGACCTCCTGGTCGACCGCGAGGTAATCGTGGACGTCCCGGACGTACTCCTCGGCCACCTCCGAGATGTGGACCATCCCGACCTCGCCCGTGGGGAGCTGCACGAACGCCCCGTACGGCTTGATGGCGATGACCCTCCCCAGGACCGTCTCCCCCGCTTGGAGCTTCGCGCCCATGGCGATGATCCCCGATTTACCCTAGCACATTCCCCGTTTAGACAGCAAGTCGGGAAGTCGGGGCGTTTGCCCCGCTCTGAGGGCATCTTACGGGGGGACGTGGAGCGGTTCCATGACCCCGATCAGATCGGCGACCGCGTGGATTTCGATCCGCGCGCCTGTGTGGTACACTTTGACTTTGGCGCCATGAGGGGCATGAGAGCCGTCGTGCTGCACGGCCACGGCGGCCCGGAGCGGCTCGCCTTCGTGGAGGACGTCCCGAGGCCCGAGCCCGAAAACGGCGAGGTGCTCATCCGGGTGCGGGCGACCAGCGTGAACCGCGTCGATCTAGTCGTCCGGGAGGGCTACCCCGGCATCGAGGTGCGGTTCCCCCACATCCTGGGGGCGGACGTCGCCGGGGTCGTGGAGCGCCTCGGCCCGGGCGTGGAGGGCGTTCGGGAGGGCGATCGGGTCCTCGCCTGGCCGCTGGTCGCCTGCGGCCGCTGCCCCTTGTGCGCGCGGGGCCGCCCGGGCCTCTGCGTGAACTGGCAGTACCTCGGGCTCCACCGCCACGGCGCCTACGCGGAGCACGTGCGGGTGCCCGCCTCCAGCCTGATCCCCCTGCCCGAGGACGTCCCGTTCGAGGAGGCGGCCACGCTCCCCGTCGCGGGGCTGACGGCCTACCACGCGCTGGTGGGCGTGGGCGGGCTCCAGCGGGGCGAGACGCTGCTCGTCTGGGGCGCCTCCGGCGGGGTCGGGACGTTCGCGGTCCAGATCGCGAAGCGGCTGGGCGCCCGCGTGATCGCCACCACCCGCGCCGACGGGAAGCGCGCCCAGCTCGAGGCGCTGGGCGCGGATTGGGTCCTCAACCCCCGACGGGAGGACGTCGAGGCGGCCGTCCGCGAGCTGACAGGGGGGCTGGGCGTCGACGTCGTGCTCGACTACGTCGGCCCGGCGACCTTTCCCACGAGCTTCAAAGTGCTGCGCAAGGGCGGGCGGCTGCTGCTCTGCGGCATCCTCACGGGGCGCGAGGTGGCCTTCAGCATCCACCAGACGTACCTGAGGCACCTCAGCGTCCTGGGGCTGTATTTGGGTGAGAAGCCCGAGCTGGAGGCGCTGCTCCGCTGGGTCGCCGCGGGCGAGCTCCGGCCCGTGATCGACCGCGTGCTGCCGCTGCGCGAGGCCCCCCGGGCCCACCGCCTCCTGGAGTCCGGGAAGGTCTTCGGCAAGGTCGTGCTGACGTGCTGACCCCCTAGGGCTCAGCCCGGACGCGGATGACCAGCTCCAGCTCGACGGTCGCGTCCCGGGGCAGGCCGCTCACCCCCACGGCCGCGCGCGCGTGCTGACCCCGCTCCCCGAACAACTCCACCAACAGCTCCGAGGCCCCGTTGATCACCTCGGGGTGATTCCCAAAGTCGGGCGTGCAGTTCACGTAGCCGCGTACTTGAACGATCTCCTCGACGGCGTCCAAGGAGCCCACGAGGGCCTTGACGGCCGCCAGGGCGTTGAGCGCGCAGAGCCGGGCGGCCTCGTAGCCCTCCTGCTGCGTGCGCTCCGCGCCCACCTTGCCTTGATACGCGATCTTGCCGTATTTTAGGGGGATCTGCTCCGAGACGAAGACGAGATCGCCCACCCGTTTGGCCGGGATGTAGCCCGCTACGGGCTTCGGCGCCTCCGGCAGCGCCAGCCCTAGCTCCTTCAGCTTGTCTTCTACGCTCATGGTACGCCTCCTTCGCTTCCGCTCTTTAAGGGGTTGCCGGACGTTTGCGCGTGTTACAGCGCTGCGCTACGTTACGTAAAGCTAAGCTAAGCCAAGACCTCACGAATCGCTTGGATGGCCCGCTCGACGTCCTCCCGGGAGACGTCGAGGTGGGTGA
>WFPR01000146.1 GCA_015487455.1 Candidatus Bipolaricaulota bacterium | reverse complement strand
GCTGGGGCTGCAGGCGGATCTCACGGGCGTGCTGCCCGACTACGGCTACTGGCACCGCAAGGTGATCGAGGCAGCCGTCGCGAAGGTCAACGAGGCGGGCGGGATCGCGGGGCGTGAAGTCCGGTTGCTCGTGGAGGACACGGCCACCAGCGCCGAGGTCGGGCGCGACAAGCTCGTCAAGCTCGCCCAGCAGGGCGCCTCGATCGTCATCGGGTCGCAGCACTCCGGCGTCTGCCTGGCCAGCCTGCCGCTGGCCAAGGAGCTGAAGGTGATCTACTTCCCGATGGGCGAGGCGACGGAGATCACGGGCGAGGCGGGCCACCGCTACGCCTTCCGGCTCAACCACAGCGTGCGCGCCCACGCCCAGGTCGCCTACCGCTGGGCCGTCGAGCATCTAGGGGAGCGCTGGACGATCGTCGCGGCCGACTACGCCTTCGGGCGGAGCCACGCCCGCGAGTGGCCGCCCCTGCTCGAGAGCGTCGGCGCCCAGGTGCTGGACACCGTCTTCATCCCGCTCGAGACGACGGACTTCCTGCCGTACCTGAGCCGGGTGCGCCCCGACACCGAGGTGCTCTTCCACGTCTTCCCGGGGGTGAACGCGCTGCGCTTCCTGCAGTCGGCCGCGGACCTCGGGCTGCTCGAGACGATGACGGCCTTCGGCGTGATCGGCACCATCGAGGGGATCGCCACCGAGGCGGTCCCCGCCCTGGAGGGGACGTGGTACGTCTCGAACCACCCCCGCCGGCTCGACCAGGTGCCCGAGGACCGGCGGGCCTTCGACGAAGCGTTCCGGCGGCGGGTGGGCGTCACCCCCGAGGGCCGCGAAGAGGGCACGGGCCGCCCGACCACCGGCTCCCACTACTGGTACGGCTGGGAGATCGTCCACCTGCTCAAGCGGGCGATCGAGGAGACGGGCTGGCGCTCGCCCCAGGACCACCCGGCGCTCATTGAATATTTGGAGGGCGTCGCGCTCCGGACGAGCGAGGCGTTCTTCCAAGGGGAGGCCTTCCTGAGGGCTGAGGATCACCAAGGCTTCCACGACCACTACATCGAGCGGGTCGAGGGCGGCGTGCTGGTCGTCAAGGAGCGCTTCCCCAAGGAGCTGGCCGTCTACGAGCCCGAGGCCGACTACACCGCGGAGCCGCTTTAGCTCATTAATTAACTCAGCACCCGGCCCGCGAGCACGATGAGGGCCAGGCCCACGACGATGAGGACGATGCCGATGAGGTCCTCGAGGCGAACCCCCGCCGCCTCCTCCGGAGCCTCCGCGTCCCGCTCCGGGGCCGGGGCGAGCCGCTCCTCCAGATAATCCTTCAGCCAGCGGACCCCCTCGAGGACCCCGCCCTCGAAGTCCCCGGCGCCCAGGGATGGGAGGGCCGCCCTCAGCATCTCCACCTGCTGAGGGTCGGGCAGGAGGGCCGCCATCCCCTGGCTGACCGCTATGTGGGCCTGTTCGTCCTCCACCGCGATCAGGAAGAGGAGCGTCCTCCGGTCCACCCTTGACTTCTCCAGGCCCCAGCGCTCGAAGACCTCGACGGCGTACTCGTACGCGCGCAGGGGGGCGACCGTGGCGACCGTCAGCACGTAGACCTCCACGCCGTAGACCCGGTGGAGGCGCGCCAGCATCGCCTCGAGCACGCCCTCCACGTCCTCCCCGAGCACCCCGGCGTGGTCGGACACGTAGCCGGAGCGCTCGGGGAGCCGGAGCTCCCGATCTTGATCTTCTTGAGCTTGTTGAGCTTGAGCCCGAGCGCCGACGCCTAAGACGACGACCCCCAAGACGACGGTGACGAAGACGGCCGCGATCCACCCGCCTCGAAGGCCGGACGGGACGCGACAAGATCCGCGCATGGGTGGCCCTCCTCGCTCTCCGCCGCTCTTTGCCGCGCTCCGCTCCCCGCTTCGCTTCCGACGCGACGCGAAGCTGGAGCAAGGGGAGGGTATCACAAACCGCCGCCCCCGCGCAACGCGCCGGGGCCCCGGGGGTTTGACGGGGAGGGGGGACATCGCTAGAATAGTTCCCGCTTCTACTGCACACGTGGACGAGCGGATGTAGCTCAATGGTAGAGCACCGGCCTTCCAAGCCGGAGACGCGGGTTCGATTCCCGTCATCCGCTCCAGCTGGCTTAACCTCACTGCTCAAGCGGATGCGCCCGTAGCTCAACTGGACAGAGCAGCGGCCTTCTAAGCCGCGGGTTGGGGGTTCGAGTCCCTCCGGGCGTGCCAGCCAGCGGGCCAGTGGGGTCGGGCCGCGTCGCGTGAGGGACGTAGCTCAACGGCAGAGCACCGGCCTGTGGAGCCGGGAGTTGCGGGTTCGAGTCCCGTCGTCCCTCCCAGCGCCCGTAGCTCAATTGGAAGAGCAGCGGCCTTCGGAGCCGCGGGTTGGGGGTTCGAGTCCCTCCGGGCGTGCCAGCCAAAGCAAGCGAAGGTGGCGGAACCGGCAGACGCGCCGGCCTTAGGAGCCGGTGGGGTCAACCCGTGGGGGTTCGAGTCCCCCCCTTCGCACCCGTGCTCCGCTTGCCAGCTTGACGGTCGGACGCGTCGGGCGTATAATTTGAGCCGAAGCGAGCGGGCGTAGCTCAGCTGGTAGAGCGTTGGCTTGCCATGCCAAAGGTCGCGGGTTCAAGTCCCGTCGCCCGCTCCATTTTATTTTTCACCAGCCCGACGGCAGCCCCCAGCAGTTGGGCGTGATCAGCTCGATGGAGTTCCCGTCGGGGTCGCGGAAGTAGAGCGAGCGGCCGCCCCGCGGCCACGCCTTCTCCTGCTCGATCTTGACGCCGTGCCGCTCGAGCCGCGCCCGCCACGCCTCGAACGCCTCCTCGGGGATCCCCAAGGCGACGTGGCCCGGCCCCTCGGCCCCGTGCGGCGGGACGCCCCCGCCCGGCCGCCGCGTGGCCTCGGGCTGAAAGATCAACAGCACGCTCTCCCCCACGCGAAAGAACAGGTGCCGCCCCGGCCGCTTCGCCAGCAGCTCGAGGCCCAGCACGCCCCGGTAGAACGCCTCCGCCCGCTCCAAGTCCTTGACGTAAAGGGCGGCCTCCACCAAGTGCCGAATGGGCTCCATGGCGACCCTGACGCGCTTGAAGCGAGACCCCGTTGCGCTCTCCCCCTCGTTTGGCCCATAATAGCCCGCCGCGATGGGTCGGATCAAGACGAAATCCCCGACTGCAGCGGGCGCCCCCGCCCTCAAGCGGGACCGGGCGGGGCTGACGCCCGTGGATGTCGCGCTGCTGCTCGTCGTGCTCATCTGGGGGACCAACTTCGTGGTGATGAAATGGGTCTTCCTCGCGGTCGAGCCGCTGGCCTTCAACGCCGTGCGCATGACCCTCGGCGCCCTGGTGCTGCTGGGGGTCCTGCTCGTCCGGGAGGGCTGGCGCCCGGTCCCCCACCCCGACTGGCCCAAGCTCGTCGCCCTCGGGCTCCTGGGGAACACCCTCTATCAGATCCCGTTCGTCACGGGCCTCCAGCTCATCCCGCCGGGCAACTCCGCGCTGCTCATCGCCACCATCCCCGTCTGGACGGCCCTCCTGGCCCGCGCGTTGGGCTGGGAGCGGGTTCCAGGGCGCGTCTGGCTGGGGATCGGGCTCTCGTTCGTGGGCGTGGGGCTCGTGACGCTGGGGACGCCCGCCGCCCTCGGGCTCGACCGCGCGAGCCTCGGGGGCCACGCTTTAACGCTGGCGGCCGCCGCCTGCTGGGCGGGCTACACCGTCCTCTCGAAGGACCTGCTGAAGCGCCACTCCCCCCTGCGGGTCAGCGCGCTGGGGCTGCTGATCGGCGTCGCCGGGCTGTGGCCTTTCTCGATCCCGAGCGTGGCGCGCACGCCGTGGCCGGAGCTGTCCGGCGGCGTCTGGGCCGCGGCCTTCTACTCGGGGGTCTTCCCCATCGCCGTGGCCTACGTGATCTGGGCCCAAGGCGTCCAGAGGGTGGGGGCGGCCCGCACGGCCATCTACAACAACCTCGTCCCCGTGGTGACGTTCCTGCTGGCGTACGTCGCGCTCGACCAGCCGATCACGCCCCTGCAGGGGCTGGGCGGGGCGGTGACGCTGGCGGGCGTCTACTTCACCACCGCCGCGCGGGCGACCCCCACGAACACGCCCTAAACGCGCAACAAGCGCGCGGTTGCTCCCCCCGAAGCTCTCTGGTAAAGTGGGGTTCAGGTGGGAATCGGCGATGCTGAGGAAGCTGCGGGCGGTCTTCTTGAGTGGGCTCTTGGCCATCCTCCCCCTGGGGCTGACGATCTACGTGCTGTTGCTGATCTACCAGCTGGTGGCAGGCTGGCTCGGCTCCGGGGGCTTTTTGGGCGAGTTGATCCGCCAGCTCGCCGGACGGGGGATCCCCGATCCCCTCATCGACGTCCTGAGCCTGTTCATCTTGCTTTTGATCATCTTACTCGTCGGGGCGCTCACCCAGATCACCGTCGGGCGGCTGCTCTACCACACCTTCGAGCGCCTGATCTTGGCCATCCCGGTGCTGCGCAAGCTCTACGCCACCTTCAAGCAGCTCATCGACGCCACGCTCAACCGCGACGTGAGCGCCTTCAAGCGCGTGGTGCTCGTCGAGTACCCCAGCAAGGGGCTGTACATGCTCGGGTTCGTCACCAACGACCGCGTCCCCGGCGTGGAGGAGGTCGTCGGAGATCGCCTGATTTCCGTCTTCATCATGAGCCCGCCGAACCCCGTCACGGGCGTCTGGCTGATCGTCCCCGAGCGCGACGTTATCTATCTGGACCACATCACGGTCGAGGAGGGCTTCCGCATGGTGATGACGCTGGGGATCTCCGTGCCCGAGGGGGTCGCCGAGCGGCTGCGCCGGGGCGAGACGCCCCCGCTACGGCCCCGGCCCCAGCCTCAGTCTCAGCCCCAGTCCCAGCCCCAGCCCCAAGCCCCGACGGGCGCGGGGCAGGGAGGTCGGTGAGTGAGCCATGGCCCTCTTCCGCGGCAAGCGCTACTTCAAGGTCGATCTGGAGGAGCGGCGCGCGGGCGAGGAGGACACGCTCTGGCTCAAGTGCAAGGCCTGCGGCCAGCTCGTCTACAAGAAGCGCGTCGAGCAGAACAAGAACATCTGCCCCCGCTGCGGCGAGTACTTCTTCCTGACGGCCCGGGAGCGGATCAAGCTGCTCGTCGACGAGGGCTCCTTCGAGGACATCTCGAGGCCCATCGTCGCCACGGACCCCCTCCACTTCGTCGGCCCCAAGCCCTACGCCCAGAGCCTCAAGGAGGCCCAGGAGCGGACGGGCCTCCTGAACGAGATCATCGTCGGAACCGCGACGATCGAGGGCCTCCCCGTGGTCCTGGCCGTGATGGACTTCCGCTTCATCGGGGGGAGCATGGGCAGCGTGATGGGTGAGCAGATCCGCCACGCCATCCGCAAGGCTGTGGAGCTCAGGCGCCCTTTCGTCCTCGTCTCGTCGACGGGCGGCGCCCGGATGCAGGAAGGGATTTTAAGCCTGATGCAGATGGCCAAGACGGCCTCCGCGCGCCACTTGCTGGAAGAGGCCCGGCTGCCGTTCATCTCGGTGATGACCTACCCGACGACGGCGGGCGTGGAGGCGAGCATCGCCAGCCTGGGGGACGTCACGATCGCGGAGCGAGGGGCGCTCATCGGGTTCGCGGGGCCGCGGGTCATCAAGGAGACGATCGGCCAGGAGCTGCCGCCCGACTTCCAGACGGACAAGTTCGCGCTCGAGCGCGGCATCGTGGACGCCGTGGTGCGCCGCGAGGACTTGAAGGGCGAGATCGCCCGCATCCTGCGCTTCTTCGTGCCGTTCGGGGGCGGCCGCCCGAGCCCGGACGAGAACGCGATCCCAAGCCTGAGCATGGGGGAGAGGCGCGATGGGCGCGACGCCTGAGCCTAAGCCTAAGCCTGAGCCGAAGCCGACCCTTGAGGCGCTGCAGCGGAAGATTGACGAGCTGAAGGCCCTCAACGGGCTGAACGGGCTCGATCTTTCTGAGGAGATCGCCCGTCTCGAGGCCAAGGTCCGCGAGCTGCGGGGGCGGCCCACGGAGCCCGACGACTGGGAGCGGGTGCAGCTCGCCCGCCACCCGCAGCGCCCCCAGACCCTCGACTACGTCGAGCGCCTGATGGACGACTTCTACGAGCTGCGGGGCGACCGCCTCTTCGGCGACGACCCCGCCATCGTGGCGGGGCTGGCCCGCTTCGAGGGCCGCACCGTGGTCGTGGTGGGCCACCAGAAGGGCCGCACCCTGGACGAGAAAAAACGAAGAAACTTCGGGATGCCGCACCCCGAGGGGTACCGCAAGGCGCTGCGGGCCATGAAGCTGGCCGAGCGCTTCGACTTCCCCATTCTGAGCTTTATAGACACGCCCGGCGCGTACCCGGGGGTCGGCGCGGAGGAGCGCAACATCGGCGGGGCGCTGGCCCAGAACATCTACGAGATGTTCCGGCTGAGGGTGCCCATCGTGGTGGCAGTGATCGGGGAGG
>WFPR01000145.1 GCA_015487455.1 Candidatus Bipolaricaulota bacterium | reverse complement strand
CTCAAGAGATGCGTCCTCCAGCGCGAACGCGATCAGCCCGACGGCGTCCTTCACATGAACCCACGACCACCACTGCCGCCCGGAGCCCAGCGGCCCGCCCAGGCCCCAGCGAAAGAGGGGAAGCATTTGAGGAAGGGCCCCGCCGTCGCGGCCGAGCACGAGCCCGAAGCGCAGACGCACAACTCGCATGCCCAGCGCCTCCGCCCGTTGGGCTTCGCGCTCCCAGTCTTGGCAGACCTTGGCCAGAAAGCTTTGGCCCGGGGGCGCGTCCTCCGTCAAGAGCTCATCGCCGCGGTCGCCGTAGTAGCCGACGGCGCTGGCCGTGATGAGCGCCTTGGGACGCTCATCAGCGCTTAAGCGGGCGAGCCCCTCGACGAGATGGCGGGTGCCCAGCACCCGCGAGTCGTAAATCCTGCGCTTCTTCTCGGGGGTCCAGCGCCCGGCGATCGTCTCGCCCGCCAGGTGCACCACGGCGTCGACCCCGAGCGCCTCGGGCGGGGGCTCCCCGGCCAGGGCGTCCCAGAAGTGCGCGCGCTCCAGCTCGGGGACGAGCGCCTTCGCCCGCCGGACGTCGCGGGCCAGCGCCCAAAGCTCGTGGCCCCGTCCGCTTCCGCCCGGGGAGCGCAAGCGCCGGGCGAGGTGGCGGCCTAAGAAGCCCGTCGCGCCCGTGATCAACACCCGCATTTCACGAACTCCCGCACCAACGCCGTGGCGTACGCCCCCTTCGGCAGCTCGAACTCCAGCCACAGCCCGCCCTCGCTCCATCGAAGCGTCAGCCCGCGGAGGGGCAGGCGGCCGGGACGGCGGCTCCCCCGCAGTCGGGCTCTCTTCAGCAGCTCCAGTGAAAGCCCCTCGCGCTCGAAGACCTCGCGCTCCAGCGCCCCCGGCGTCCCCTCGGCCCAACGCATTTTATAGCCGTAGATCGGCCCCGTGTACGCGAGCTCGCCCCGCTCGAACGCCGCTTCCTCCGCTCGGGGGTCGCGGACGAGGAAGAGCCCGCCCGTTTTGAGCACCTGGGCGACGTCGCCCTCCAACAGCGCGTGGAAGAGCCCGTGGCGAATGCGCAGGGCCAGCCACTCGTTGAACAGGTACGCTTGATAGCTCGAGAGCAGGAGCTTTCGCGTCCAGCGGTCGAGCCTGCGCCCCCCTTCACCCTGCCCGAGGAGCAGCCGTCTGCCTCGCTCGACGTTTTGAGCGTCGAGGCCGAAGCGCTGCTCGCCGTAGTAGTTGGGGAGCCCGCGCGCCTTGAGCGCCGTCGCGATCGCCTCCGCCCGCCGAAGCGCCTCCGCGGGGCTCAACGGGATGTCCGTAATGAGCACCCGGAAGCGGTTGCCCTTGAGGTGCCCGGTGCGCAACTTGTTTTTGTGGCGCTTGGCCCATTCGACCCGCACGGGCTCGGGCAGCGCTTCCTCGATCGTACGGGCGACGGCCTCGGGCGTGAGGCGGGAGTCGGGCAGGTGGAGCGAGAACGTCTGGGTGGCGCGGGCGCGTTGATCTTTCAGTCCGGCGACGCCCACGTCGGCGGGCTTGAGCCCGAAGAGCCTCGCGAGCCGGAGCTGAAGCGCCCGCGTGGTGAGGCCCTCGCGGGTGATTCGCACGTGGACGTGCTCGCCCTCGCCGCAGGGCTCGTAGAGCGGGACCTCCTCGACGATGAAGTGCGACGGCTCGGCTTTAACGCGCCCCCCGAGCCCGGGGAGGTCCGCGGTGATAAGGGGCCAACGGCAGCGGTCTGGGCTGCGGTCTGGGCTCATGATCCATGCCAGATGGCCCAGTAGAGCAGCTCGCCGGAGCCGACGCTGAGCAGCCACAGCACGATGAACGCATACGTGAGCCCTCGGTGTTCCCGGAAGAACGATCGCCCCCGCTTCGCGGCCCGAAACGCCAGCACGGAGATCACGATGAGGCCCACGAGCATCACCAGCGAGAGCGCCCCGTGGAAGGCCCCCAGCACGCCCACCCAGTGGCCCAAGGGGTTGGGGTGGTTGGCCGCCACCACCAAGGTGCGGTTCACCATGTAGGTGACGTTCACCAGGATCTCGAAGGTCAGCGTTGCAAAGAGCAACCGAGCCCGAAACGGCCCGCCCCTAAGGTTGCTGATGATCACGTACAGCACCAGGGCGGTCACGCCCAGCTCCGAGATCGCGGAGAACGTACTGAACGCGTACGGGTTACTCCACATGAGGGCTGACTTCCCCTCCCTCCTCGCTCGCGGCTCCCGCCCACGGGTCGAGAGCAGAATATCAAGTCGAGGAAGGGTGAGCCATGATCGCGATCAGACCGTCGGGGCTCGCTTCGTCACGTCCCGAACTTCCTGAGCCAGTTGCAGCAGCCCGCGAGCACGGGCACCACCCGCCCCGCGAAGCGGTGGAGCCCGCCCCGCTGGGCCGCCCGCTCGTGGAACGCTCCGGCGTCGTCGGGGAGCACGTTCGGCCCGACGAGCAGCAGGGGGACCGGGTCGGCGGTGTGATCCCCGTACTGCACGGGCGTCGCGTGGTCGCCCGTGACCGCCAGATGGGTCCGCTCCCAGTCCAGCCCGTCCAGCAGCTGCTCGAAGGCGTCGTCGATCTTCTCGATGAACGCGATCTTCGCCCGGGCGTCCCGGTCGTGCCCCGCGGTGTCCGTCCCCTTGACGTGCACGAACACGAAGTCCTTCCCCCCGCCGCGAAGCTCCTCGAGCGCGAGCGCGATCTTGCCGTGAACGTCCGTGTCGAGCCCGCCGGTGGCCCCCTCGGGCCGCTTGGGTTCGAGCCCCAGGAGCTTCCCGATCCCGATGTAGAGCGCCCCGGCCGCGATCACGGTCCCCTCGATGCCGTAGCGCTCCGGCAGGGTCTCGAGGCGCGGCACGGTGGAGGCGCCCCGCGGCAGCAGGACGTTGGCGGGCGGGAGCCCCCGCCGCTCCCGCTCCTTGTTCAGGGGCAGCTCCCTCAAGATCTCGTAGGACTGCCGGATGATTTCGTTCACGATCTGGGCGGTGCGCCGCGCCTGGGGGGTGTCCTCCGTCGGGACGACCTCCTTGACCTTGAGGCCGACGGCCTTGGGGTCGGCCTCGGTGATCGCGGGCGAGAGGTCGGGGCCCCTCAGCAGCAGGGCCCCGCGGTGCTCCGTGCTCGCTTTAAACCGCACCTCCACGTCGGGGGCGGAACGGGGCTGGAGCGCCTTCAAAGCCCTTTCCAGCTCCTCCTGCCCCTCGTGGAGGCGGCCCGCCCGACGATCCACGACGACGAAGTTCTCGTCGACGGTCGCGAAGTTCGTGCGAAAGCAGACGTCGCCCTCCCGCAC
>WFPR01000144.1 GCA_015487455.1 Candidatus Bipolaricaulota bacterium | reverse complement strand
GCCAAAAAGTGCAGGAACTCCAGCTCGATCGCCAGGTGATCGGGCAGCTCCTTGGGCCGCTCGCCCAGGGTGAGCCCGAAGAAGTTGTAGAATCGAACGAGTTCTTCCATTAATTCGCGTCGGTCGGGGAACTCCCGCTCGCGCCAGGCCCCCTCGTACAGGGGACAGGGCGGGCGCGGCGTCCCCACCTCGAAGAGCCGCAGGTATTCCGCCTGCAACTCCTCGAAGCTTAAGGCGGGCTTGAGCTCGCGCGCGAGCTCTTCGTCATGAACATCGAGCTGAAGGGCCTCGGCCAGCTCCCCGGAGACGAGTTCTTCATAGATCGAGCGATCGGGCAGGCTGAACGCCCGCGCCAGCGCCCGATACGCCAGGCTCCGATCCGCGGCGCTTTGAAGTTCAGAGGTCATGAGGATCATCCTACGCCTCCAGGGTGAACTCCGTCCACAACGGCGTGTACGACTTCAGCCCGGCCCGCTCCTGGTTGGAGCCCTCCCAGACGCAGAAGGCAGCCTTCACGGTCTGTCCGGGCTGAAACGGGACGTGGTTGTCGGGGTCGGGCGTCTTGAGGGGCCGGGCCAGCACCACGGCCCAGCGGCCCCCCTCCCAGACGGCCCTGGCCTCGATGAAGGACTCCGGCGTTCTATAAGTGGTGCCGAGCCCGGCGGTGGTGACGTTGTAGGGCTTCTCCAAATCGGCCCGCCAGTGCCACTGGTTGACGGGTTGCGCCTGCGAGCCCATGGTGATGAGCGGCGCGTCCTCGCCGAAGGGGAACATCACCGCCACCCCGTCGGCGAAGCGGTTGGCCTCCGAGACGTCGTCGTCCCGGGTGGGATCGGGCCACTCCAACCGCCAGAAGATCTCCGAGCCGTTGTGGAGGGCGCGCACCTCCAGCTCCCGGACGGCCCCCACGGCGCTTTGGTCGTACGTCTCCCGAATGTATTTGGAAGGCTGCATCGCCACGGGCGTCGGCTGCAATTGCAGCTTCACGGCCTCGGCCTCCCGCCAGACGCCCGCCTTCGGGTCGAGAAGCGTCGCCTTCGCTACGGCCGCTTTGCGAATGGTCGGCATAGGTCATCCCCTCCCAGTCCGGGCTAGCACCCTCAGGCCCGCCCCCGCGGTTCGAGCCTTGAGCGGGCTGGTGCAGTCCTGAGCGATCGCGCAGCTCGCGCAGGCGTACTCGTTGAACTTCGGGTTCGGCGGCCTGTCGAGCTTGAAGAGGTCCTTGTAGCTGCGTGCCTGGAGCAGCTCCATCAGCTCCGAGCGCCCGCCGTTCTGGACCTTCTCCAGCTCGCGCTTTAGGGTTGCGAGGGCCTCGCGCACCCGCGGCCCGAAGAGCCACAGCAAGTACCCCTCGGGAATGCGCGGCTGATCGTTCAGGGTGCCGTCCTCGTTGAACCGCGGCGGCGACAGCGGCGGGATGTAGAACACGTTCGGCTCCGTCTCGAACTCGGGGTGGAGCGGCAGCGCCACCTTCCACCTCTTGACGAGCTTGTAGACGGGGCCGTCCTCGTCGTCCAAGAACCCGACGAAGCGGATGCGCCCCACGCACTGGGCGGCGCAGGCTTGCGGGATCCCCTGCTCGACGCGGGGATAGCAGAAGATGCACTTCTGCGAGATCTTGCGCACGGCGTTCCAGTAGATCTTGTCGTAGGGGCAGGCTTCGATGCAGAAGCGGTAGCCGTGGCAGCGCT
This sequence comes from Candidatus Bipolaricaulota bacterium, assembly GCA_015487455.1. Taxonomy (GTDB): domain Bacteria; phylum Bipolaricaulota; class Bipolaricaulia; order RBG-16-55-9; family RBG-16-55-9; genus S012-72. The sequence continues at coordinate 781 of WFPR01000144.1, read as the reverse complement.
CCTCGTTGAGCACGACGCTGCCGTCCTCCCTGCGCTTGTAGAGCGCGCTGCGCGGGCAGGCGAGCACGCAGGCGGGCCGACTGCAGTGGTTGCACAGCCGCGGGAAGTAGAAGTAGAAGCTGTTCGGGTAGAAGCCCGCGCCCTGGTCCTCCTCCCAGTTCGGCCCCCAGCGCGGGTGCCCCTCGTCGGGCTGAATGTTGGGGCTCTTCCCCTCGAAGAGCACCCCTTGGTAGTCGTACTCCCAGGCGCGACCGTAGTCGTCCAGCGGGGGCAGGTCGCCCTTGACGGCCCGGCCGTCCTTGAAGCCGCCGCCCCGGCGCTGCCAGTCCTTCGGGTAGCCCCGCCCCGGGTGCGTCTCCACGTTGTTCCAGTACATGTGCTCCATGCCCTCGTAGCGGGTCCAGAGCATCTTGCAGGCCATGGTGCACGTCTGACAGCCGATGCATTTGTTCAAATCCAGCACCATGGCCAGCTGGCGGTCGCTTTGGAGCAGCTCCTCTTGGTTCAACGGTTCTACGGGCATTTTGGGACCTCCTTCGCCTCGCTTCGCTAGCTCACCTTCTCCACGTCCACCCGCACGTCGCGGTTGACCCCCGTCGGCCCCCAGTAGTTGAGCGCGAACTTCAGGTGGCCGTAGCGCACCAGCTGCGTCGGCTTGATGCGGATGGGGACCGTGGCCTGGAAGTTACTGCGATCGGGGAACTGATAGAGCTCCCAGCCGTGGTACATCGTGATCTGGCCGCGCGGGGCGTTCGGGTAGATGCGGGCGTTCGCGATTAAG
>WFPR01000143.1 GCA_015487455.1 Candidatus Bipolaricaulota bacterium | reverse complement strand
ATGTGCCGCCGCCCGGGTGTGACGGGTTTGAACTTCTTCAGCCCCATCGCGCCTCACGCACCTTTCGCTCCTCCCCTAGCTTCCTCCCCTAATGCTCAGCCCTGGTACAGCTCGATGCGGTGGCCGGGGGCCAGCTGCACGATCGCCTTCTTCCAGTGGGCGCGCCGCCCCGGCTGGTACCAGCGGATGCGCTTGGGCTTCCCCCGGTAGTTCATCGTCCAGACCTTCTGCACCTTCACCTTGAACAGCCGCTCGACGGCCTGGCGGATCTGCACCTTGTTCGCCTTCGGGTGCACCCGGAAGGTGTACTTGCCCTCCTCCTGGCCCTTCCAGGCCTTCTCGCTGACCACGGGCTCCAGGATGATGTCCTCCGGCTTGAGGTCCATGGCCGCTAGTTCACCCGCCCTTGCAGCCGCTGCGCGAGGAGCTCCTGGAGCGCCCCGGCCGTCAGCAGCAGCCACTCGTGCCTCAGAATCTCGTAGGGGTGGACGCTCAGGGCCGGGACGCACTCGACCCCGGGGAGGTTGCTGAACGACTTCTTGACCGGGATCGTGTTCTCCTGCTGCGAGACGACGATCAGCGCCGTGGCGTCCTTCGGGATCCCCAGGCGCTCGAGCAGCGCGAGCCCCTGCTTCGTCTTGGGCCGCTCGAACGCCAGCTTGTCGAGCAGCACGACCCGCTCGCTCTGGAACCGATCCCGGAGGGCCGCGAGCAGCGCCCCCCGGCGCATCTTCTTGGGCAGCTTGTGCTCGTAGTCCTTGGGCTGGGGGCCGTGGGCCACGCCCCCGCCGACGAAGATCGGCGCGTACCGATCGCCGTGCCGGGCCCGGCCCGTGTACTTCTGCGGCCAGATCTTGCGCCCCGAGCCCGCGACCATCGCCCGCGTCTTCGTCGCGTGCGTCCCCTGGCGCTGGTTTGTCAAGTAGCTGACGACGGCCCGGTACAGCAAATCCTTGTGGACGGGCCCCTCGACCAGCGCCTCGGGGAGCTCGATCTCGCCCTCGCCGCCCTCCAGCCTGTGGAGCTTCGCCTTCACCGCCATCCCGATCGCTCCCCCGCTTGTCTTGCCTCGTCTGCTTCTACTTCTACTTCTGCGGCCCCTTGCGCAGCTCGACGAGCCCGCCGCGCGGCCCCGGCACCGCGCCCTTCACCACGATCACGTGCTTCTCCGGGTCGACCTTGAGCACCTCGAGGCGCTTGACGGTCACCCGCTCGCCGCCCATGTGCCCGGCCATCCGCTTCCCCTTGAAGACCTTCCCCGTCGCGGCCAGGCTCCCGATCGACCCGGGGATGCGCTGGTGGTCGTGCCCGTGGGAGGCGGGGAGCCCCGCGAACCCGTGTCGCTTCATCACGCCCTGGAACCCCTTCCCCTTCGACGTCCCGGAGACGTCGATCTTCTCGCCCTCCTCGAAGATCTCCACGGTGATCTCCTGCCCCACCTTGAACCCCGAGACGTCGTCCACCCGGAACTCCCTCAGGAAGCGCCGGGGCTCCACCCCCGCCCTCTTGAAGTGCCCCAGCAACGGCTTGGGGACGTTCTTCGCCTTGACGCGGCCGTAGCCGAGCTGCACCGCGCTGTAGCCGTCCCGCTCCGGCGTCCTCAGCTGCACCACGACGTTGGGCTCGGCCTGAATCACGGTGGCCGCGAAGGCGTTCCCCCGCTCGTCGAACCACTGCATCATCCCGACCTTGCGGCCGAGCATCCCCAGCGCCATCGCCGCTCCCTCCCGCGCTTGCGTCTGTGTCTGCGTCTGCGTCTGCGTCTGCGTCGCCGCGGCCGTCATAGCTTGACCTCGATGTCGATCCCCGTGGGCAGCTCGATGTCCATGAGCGCGTTGATCGTCTCGCTCGTGGGCTCCTTAATGTCGATGAGGCGCTTGTGGATGCGCCGCTCGAAGTGCTCCATCGACTTCTTGTTGACGTGCGGCGAGCGCAGCACCGTGTAGCGCTTGACCTCCGTCGGCAGCGGGATCGGCCCCGCGATCTTGGCGCGGGTCTCCTTGGCGACCTTCACGATGCGTTGGACGGCCTCGTCGACCAGCTCGTGGTCGTAGCTCTTGAGCTTGATGCGGATCTTCTCGCGCGCCATCTTCGTTTACCCCTTCTTCCCCTCGAGCACGGCCTCCTTGATGTGCTCGGGCACGACGTCGTAGTGCGAGAACTTGAACTGGTACGTCGCCCGGCCCTGGCTGAGCGAGCGCAGCACCGTCGCGTAGCCGAACGTCTCGGCCAGCGGGATCTGCACCTTGATCACCTGCGTGTTGCCCACGACGTCGAAGCCCTTGACTTCCGCCCGGCGGCGGTGGAGGTCGCTGACGATCTCGCCGACGTACTCCGTGGGCGTGATGATCTCGCCCTCCATGATGGGCTCCAGCAGCTCCGCGCGGGCCTTCTGGAACGCCTGGCGCAGCGCCCGCGCCCCGGCCGTCTTGAACGCGAACTCCGACGAGTCGACCTCGTGGTGGCTCCCGAAGTAGAGCGTCGCCTTGATGTCGACGACGGGGAAGCCCGCCAGCGGCCCGCTGCCCATTGCCTCCTTGATCCCCGCCTCCACGGCCGGGATGAACTCCTTGGGGATGACGCCGCCCTTCGTCTCGTCGACGAACTCGAACCCGCCGCCCCGCGGCAGCGGCTCAAATTTAATGCAGACGTGGGCGTACTGCCCGCGGCCGCCCGTCTGCTTGACGAACTTCTCCTCGACGTCGACGGCCTCGGCCAGCGTCTCCTTGTACGCGACCTGGGGCCTCCCCAGGTTGGCCTCGACTTTGAACTCCCGCCTCAGGCGGTCGAAGAGGATCTCGAGGTGCAGCTCGCCCATCCCGCCGATGATCGTCTGCTGGGTCTCGGGGTCGACCTTGACGGTGAAGGTCGGGTCCTCCTGGGCGAGCTTGAGGAGCGCGTCGGTGAGCTTCTCCTCCTCGGCCTCGCTCTTGGGCTCGACGGCCGCGAAGATCACCGGCTCGGGGAACTCGATCTTCTCGAGCAGGATGGGGTGCTCGGGGTCGCAGAGCGTGTCCCCCGTGGAGACGTCCTTGGGGCCGACGAGCGCCCCGATCATCCCCGCCTCCAGCGCCTGGATCTCCTGGCGCTTGTTCGCGTGCATCTGGAAGATCCGGGAGACGCGCTCCTTCTTGCCCGTGGAGGCGTTCAGCACGTACGAGCCCGGCGTCAGCCGCCCCGAGTACACCCGCACGTACGTCAGCTTGCCCGTGTACTCGTCGACCATGATCTTGAAGGCCAGGGCCGTCAGGGGCTCGTCGGGCGAGGGGCGGCGCTTGAGCTTCCCGCCCTCGGGGCCCGTCCCGTTGAGCGACAGGCCCTCGATCTCGCCGCGATCCAACGGCGACGGCAGGAAGTCGACCACGCAGTCGAGCAGCGGCTGGACCCCGATGTTCTTGAGCGCCGAGCCCCCGACCACGGGGACGCAGCCCTTCTGCAGCGTCGCCCGCCGGATGGCCGCCTTGAGCTCCGCCTCCGTCAGCTCCTCGTCGTTGAGGTACTTCTCCATGATGACGTCGTCGACCTCGGCCAGCGTCTCGAGCAGCTGGACGCGGGCCCGCTCGGCGGCCTCCCTGAACGCCTCGGGGATCTCCCGATACTCGTACTGGGCGCCCTTGGTCGCCTCGTCCCAGACGATGAGCTTCCGCTTGAGCAGGTCGATCATCCCCTGGAGCTCGTAGCCCGAGCCCGCGGGGATCTGGAGCGGCAGCGGCGTCGTCCCCAGGCGCTCGGCCATCATCTCGACGGTGCGCTCGTACTGGGCGCCGGGGCGGTCGAGCTTGTTGATGAACGCCACCCGGGGGACGCCGTATTTATCAGCTTGGCGCCACACCTTCTCCGTCTGGGACTCGACCATGTCGACGCCCGAGAAGATCACGACCGCGCCGTCGAGCACCCGCAAGGAGCGCTCGACCTCGGCGGTGAAGTCCACGTGGCCCGGCGTGTCGATGATGTTGATCGTGTGGCCGCGCCAGCGGCAGAGCGTGGCCGCGGCGGTGATGGTGATGCCGCGCTCCCGCTCCTGCGGCATCCAGTCCATCTCGGTGTCGCCCTCGTCGATGTCGCCGGGCTCGTGGATGATGCCCGTGTAGTAGAGGATGCGCTCCGTGGTCGTCGTCTTCCCGGCGTCGATGTGGGCGACGATCCCGATGTTCCGCAGCTTCGCGATGTCCGTGGCCCTCTTCACGTCCGTCTTCGTCGCGACGTTCGCCATGGCCATCTTCCCGTCCTTATGGGGAGCGTCTTGCAGTTCCCCCTCGGAGCCCGGGGGGTTACCAGCGGTAGTGCGCGAAGGCGCGGTTGGCCTCCGCCATGCGGTGGGCCTCGAGCTTCTTCTCGTAGGCGCGGCCCTGGCCCTTGGCGGCGTCCATGATCTCGGCGGCCAGGCGCTCGACCATCGTCCGCTCGGAGCGCTCCCGAGCGGCTTGGACGATCCAGCGCAGCGCCAGCGTCTTCTGGCGGTCCTCCGGCACCTCAAACGGGACTTGGTAGGCCGCGCCGCCGACCCGCCGCGAGCGGGTCTCCAGCTTCGGCATGCAGTTGCGGACCGCCTTGTAGAACACCTCCAGGGGGTCCTGGCCCGTCCGCTCCTGGATCAGATCGAAAGCGCCGTAGACGATCTTCCGGGCCAGGGACTTCTTCCCGTCCCGCATGACGTAGTTGATCAGCTTGGAGACGAGCTTGCTCCCGTAGCGCAAATCGGGGTAGAGGAACGGGGGCTTGTCCCGCCCGTAGCGCCACCCCGGGAGCTTGCTCTCCAGCTGCTTGTCCAACACCGCCATCGTCCTCGTCCTCGCCCTCTTCGCTCACCCGCGCTCGCGTTCGTGTTCGCGTTACTCGCCCTTGGGGCGCTTGGTCCCGTACTTGGAGCGCCCCTGGCGGCGGCCCTCGACGCCCGCGGCGTCGTACGCCCCGCGGACGATGTGGTAGCGCACCCCCGGCAGGTCGGGGACGCGCCCGCCGCGGACGAGCACCACCGAGTGCTCCTGGAGGTTGTGCCCCTCGCCCGGGATGTACGCCGTGACGTACTTGCCGTTGCTCAGGCGCACCCGGGCGACCTTCCGCAGCGCGGAGTTCGGCTTCTTCGGCGTGCGCGTGAACACGCGCACGCAGACCCCGCGCTTCTGGGGGCACCCGTCGAGCGCGGGCGACTTGCTCTTCTCCGTCAGCTTCTTGCGCCCGTAGCGCACCAGCTGGTTGATCGTCGGCATAAAACCGCTCCTCCTCCGTGTAGCGCTTCGCCGTCGTGAAGCGCGCACGCACCCGAAAAGGCCCAACCACAGGGAGGATACGTGCTGGCCGGGGTATTATACGGGACGGTTCGGGCCGTGTCAAGCCGACGGCCCGTCCCCTTCCCGCTCCTCCTCCCCCGCCGC
>WFPR01000142.1 GCA_015487455.1 Candidatus Bipolaricaulota bacterium | reverse complement strand
CTCTTGGAGGCGCTCGATCAGGCGTCGCAGGTCCTCCTGGAACTCCTCGGTCTGCATGTGATCCGCGTAGCCGCGGAAGCCGGGGTTTTCGATGCCGGTGTTGGGGGAATCGGCTTTGGGTTTTCGATAGCCGCCCAAGCCGGGGAAGTGCTCGTAGTCGATGCCCTCCTCGGCTAAAGCCTTCCGAAGCGCTTCCTTGCCGAAGTGGGGGAACTTCTTAGAGGAGGGCCAGGCGCGGACGTCGGCCAGAAGCTCGATGCCGTGCTGCGTTAAGAGCCGGAGGAACTCCGGCCAAGGCCGCGTAGAATGTCCTAAGGTGTAAACAATCGTCACGGTCAAACGCTACAGCCCCATAGCCTCCACCACGGCGTTGAGATCCGCCGGGACCCTCAAGGGCTCCGGGGCGCTCTGCAGCGCGCGGTCGGGATCTTTCAGGCCGTGGCCCGTGAGCGTGCAGACCACCGTCGCGCCCGGCTCGAAATACCCGCGCTCGGCCAGCTGGAGCACCCCCGCGACGGAGGCCGCCGAGGCGGGCTCGCAAAACACGCCTTCTTGCGCGGCCAGCAGACGATACGCTTCTAAAATTTGAGCGTCGCTTACGGCCTCGATGAGCCCGCCGGACTCGTCCCGGGCCGCGAGGGCCCCCCGCCAGCTGGCGGGGTTCCCGATCTTGATGGCCGTCGCGACCGTCTCGGGGTGCGGGACGGGCTCACCCCGCACCAGGGGCGCCGCCCCCTCGGCCTGGAAGCCCAGCATCTTGGGCTTTTTCTCGATCACGCCCCGCTCGTGATACTCGCGGTAGCCCTTCCAGTAGGCGGTGATGTTCCCGGCGTTGCCGACGGGCAGCGCGTGGTAGTCGGGCGCCCGCCCCAACGCGTCGCAGATCTCGAACGCCGCCGTCTTCTGGCCCTCGATGCGGAAGGGGTTCACGGAGTTGACGAGCGTGACGGGGTGTTCTTCAGCAATTCGACGCACGATCTCCAGCGCTTTGTCGAAGAGGCCCTGAATTTGGAGCACCCGGGCGCCGTGCACGATGGACTGGGCGAGCTTCCCCAGCGCGATGTTCCCCTCGGGGACGATCACGAAACAGCGCAGTCCGGCGCGGGCGGCGTAGGCGGCGGCCGAGGCGGCCGTGTTCCCCGTCGAGGCGCAGATCACGGCCCGGGCGCCCTCGGCGACGGCCCGGGAGACGGCCACGGTCATCCCGCGATCCTTGAACGACCCCGTGGGGTTGAAGCCCTCGCATTTTAGAAACACTCGCACCCCCCGTCCGACGCGCTCCTCGAGGGAGCGGGCGCGGAGCAGGGGCGTGTTCCCCTCGTGGAGGGTGACGATCGCGGCATCAGGCAGCTCCGGCAGCCACTCGCGATAGCGGCGGATCACGCCTTCCCACGCGCGCATGACGGTCAGACCTTGACAGCCCCCCGAAGGTCCCCTATGTTTAGTGCACTTCGCCGCCGGATGCAACCTTGCAACACCACAACGCTCGGCGTCGGGCGGCGTTGGTGAACTGGACGAGCAGGGGAAGTGAAGAAAGACGGGCGATGACGATGAAGAAGCTGAAAGTCGGGATCTTGGGCGCCACGGGGACCGTAGGACAGCGCTTTGTGCAGCTGCTGAGCGACCATCCGTGGTTCGAGATCGCGTATTTGGCTGCATCAGAGCGCTCCGCGGGCAAGCCCTACGCCGAGGCGTGCAACTGGAAGCTTTCTACGCCGATGCCCGAGCGGGTTCGCTCGATGATCGTCGAGGAGCCGGAGCCGGGGGCCTTCGACGGCCCCGTGGTGTTCTCGGGGCTCACGGGGGACGTGGCCGGGCCCGTCGAGGAGGCGTTCGCCAAAGCGGGCTACGCGGTGGTGAGCAACGCGAGCAGCCACCGCATGGACCCCGACGTCCCGCTCCTCATCCCCGAGATCAATCCCGACCACCTTCGACTGATCAAGCACCAGCGGGAACGACGAGAATGGAAGGGCTTCATCGTGACGAACCCGAACTGCTCGACGATCGCCTTATGTTTAGCGCTGGCGCCCCTCGAGCACGCCTTCGGGGTCGAAAAGGTCTTTGTCGTGACGATGCAAGCCGTCTCGGGCGCGGGGTACCCGGGGGTGCCCTCGCTCGACGTCTTGGGGAATTTGATCCCACACATCCCCAAGGAGGAGCGCAAGATCGAGGAGGAAACGCGCAAGATCTTCGGGCGCCTCCTCGAAGCCGAGGGGACGATCGAGCCGCACCCCATGCGACTGAGCGCCCAGACGACCCGCGTCCCCGTCTTGGAGGGGCACACCGAGACCGTCTTCGTGCAGCTCCGCGAGGAAGCGCCCATAGACGAGAT
>WFPR01000141.1 GCA_015487455.1 Candidatus Bipolaricaulota bacterium | reverse complement strand
GTTCGCGGGCGGGGGCGGAGGCGGCCCACCGACGACCGTGAAGCTCGTCCAGTCGGTGGCGATCCGCCCCACGGCGATGATCCCCTGGATGGCCGCCTGCACCTGCTGGGCGAACTCCTGCGGGTTGGTGCAGAGCGCGGGGAAGGGTGCGTTGGGGGTCGTCGGGCTGTTGAAGAGCTGCCTCAGGTCGAGCGGGTCGAGGCTGGCGAACGCCTGGACGTACTCAGTGCCCGCGGGCGGCACGATTTGGAAGCGATAAAGATGAGGCTTGTCGGGCAGCACGAACGAGCCGACGGGCACCCGCGGGTCGGGCGAGAAGGCGTTCGGGAAGATAAGGGTGCAGCGCCCCGCCGCGTCGATGTCCACGACGTTCAGGTACACGTGGGTGACGTTGGGGTCGGCGACGGTCGTCTGGACGTAGAGCTGGATCTCCTCCCCGACGCGGTAGACGCCCTTGGGCACGCGGATGTCGACTTGGATCTGGTCGGACGGCGGCACGACCACGACGCCCTGCGGGGCTTGGGTGAGTCCCACGTGGCCCGGCCCGACGACCAGCGCCAGGGCCACCGCCGCCAGCGCGGCGAGCGCGCCGAGCCTCCGCGCTTGAGTTCGGACGTTCGCGTTCCGCATGGTGGATCCCTCCTTTGGGATGGTGCTACCTACGAGCGCCGGCCGCGGTCCGCGGCCAGCTGCTGCACGATGGGCGCCCACTCCTGCCCGGTGGTGCGGGCGTCGATGTACCGAACGAGCTCGTCCGGGAGCTCCTCCGCGCCGTAGAAGGACGGCGCGCGCAGCTCCTTCATCACCTCCGCCTTCATGCCGCTGTAGTCGTCCAGGCGGCGGTCGAAGCGCCGCTCGAAGCGGTCGAGCGCCACGGCCGTGGCCGTGATCACCGTGTCCACCCGTCTGACCGTGAGCTCCACGGGGCCGAACCCCGTCGGGAGCGTCTTCTTCGGCTCGTTGGGCGCGAGCGCGATCCCCAACGCCCGGTAGACGCCCGCGACCCGCTGCAGCATGTTGAAGAGCGCGGTCGCCTCCCGCACCGCGATCACCATCGCGACGTCGGGGGACGATTCCTTGCTGAAGACCTCGAACGTCCGCCGGATGAGCAGCTCGGCGGGCAGGTCGCCCTTGGCGGGGTCGACGAGCTGGCTGGTGAGGGTGAGGAGCGTCTCGGCCGCCCCCCGGTTCTGAGGGGTGATCCGCTCGGCCACCGCCTGCAGGAACTGCAGTGCGCGGGCGGGCTCGATGTGCCCCCGCGCGATCCCCGCCTGGAAGCTCTGACAGAGCACGGGCTTGAGCGCCGGGGAGACGTCCAGCCGCGTCTCGATGTAACGGCAGACGTCCTGCGCCGTCTGGCCCAGCCCGATCACGCCCCCCGCGCCCGGCCCGGGCCCGAGCCCGAGCCCAAGCCCGAGCCCGATCAGGCCGACGCCGACCAGCGCGATCAGCCGTCCCCGTCCCACGATCACGATTGATCACCCGCTCTCGCTCCCGATCCCGTTGCGCGGACTTCCCGCACGGCGTTCACGGTGTTGTCGGCGCTCAGCACCAGGTAGTCGGCCGCGGGGTCGTAGGCCCACCACTGGCCGTCGATCTTGAAGCCGTACTCGTAGGTGCCGGGCGGGAGTTCCAAACTGATGTACCAGAGCCCGCCGGGCTTCTTCTTCAAGGGGATGTCGTGCCACTCGGGCTTCCCGGCCACGGGGTAGCTGATGGCCAGCGTGACCTCCTTGGCCGTCGGGTGGAAGAGCACGAACTCGACGCCGCGGGGCTCGCTCGGGAGGACCGGCGCCGTCCGCTGCCCCAGCCAGAAGCCCAGCGCGAAGAGCCCGAGCCCGACGGCCACCGTAACGGCTGCGACCGCCCACGCGGGCCTCGGGCCGAACGCGAGCGCCGAGCGGACGCGTTCCAGGGGACGGAGCCCCCCGGCGGCGCGCCCTTCGTCCCTCGGCCCCCGCTTTTGCTCGAGGCGCTCGAGCACGCGGCGCTCCAGCCCGACGAGGCGCTCCGCCTCGCGAGCGACGGCCCGGGCGAGCCCCTCCCGGACCAGCCGGGCGAGCTCGTCGTCACGGTCGCGGTCGCGATCGCGTTCAGGCACCTCGGGAAGCCCCAAGCGCTCACGCATAGCCTTTCACCCCTTTCGCCTCCAGCCACGCCCTGAGGGCGAGCTTCCCCCGGTGGATGCGGGTCTTGACCGTCCCCTCCGGGAGGCCCAGCGCCTCCGCGATCTCCTTGTAGTCGAGGTCGCCGTAGAAGCGGAGCACCAGGGGGGCGCGGTACTTCTCGTCGAGGGCGGCGAGGGCCTGCCGCACCAGCTCGGCCCGCTCCTCCCGCTCCACCTCCACGGCGGGGTCGGGCGCGTGGGAGTTGGTGCTCGGGTGCGGGTTCGCCGGGCGCCCGCCCAGCTCCCTCAAGGGCGCGAAGAACTTCTCCCGCCGCAGCTTGTTCTTGCAGAGGTTCGCCGTGATCGTGAACAGCCACGTCGAGAACTTGCGCGTCAAGTCGTAGCGGTGCAGGTTCTCGTACGCCCGGATGAAGGCGTCCTGCGTCGCGTCCTCGGCGTCGTGCGGGTTGTTCAGGATCCCCAGGGCGATGCCGAAGACGGCGTTCTTGTAGCGCTTCACGATCTCCCCCCACGCGCTCATGTCCCCCTGCAGCGTCCGTTGGATGAGCTGCAACTCTCCCTCACCCATGGCCCGTTCCTTTCCTCGTCCGCCCTCGTCCGCCGTGGACGACCGGGTCATGCCCATGTACACCCTCCGTCCCCCGAAGGTTTCGTCGCCCCGACGCCCGACGCCCGGCGCCCGACATTTGTCCCCTCCCCCCCGGACCGAAGGACGGGAGCGGCCGAACGGGGGTCCTTGGGGCGCGTGCCCCGCCTTCGTACCCTGAGCGCGACGCCAGCGCAACCGAGAGCGAGAGCGAGGAGGGGCCATGCGGACCCAGCGCCACACCACCCACGCGGCCGCGCCCGGCGGCCGCCCGATGACCGCTGAACGCGAGCCACGACGGAGGCCGTCGATCGCGCGATCCGCCCTCCCCCTGCTGTTGGGCGGGCTCGTGGGGCTCTTGACCGGCTGTCCGGCGTTCGTGAACCAGCCGCCGGTGGCCCTCGTCACCGCCTCGCCCCGGGCGGGCGAGGCCCCCCTCACGGTGACGTTCGACGGCACGGGCTCCTACGACCCCGACGGCTCGATCGTGACGTACAGCTGGGACTTCGGCGACGGGAGCCCGCCGGTGAACGCCCAGACGGCCTCCCACACCTACGAGAGCGAGGGGGTGTACGTGGCCACGCTCACCGTGACGGACAACTTCGGCAAGCAGGACAGCGACAAGGTGCTCATCGAGGTCGGGCGGGCCAGCCTCTACTACGCCTCCGACCGCACCGGCGATCTGGAGATCTTCCGCATGGACACCGACGGCTCGAGCCACGCTCAAGTCACCGCCAGCCTCGGCCCCGACATGTTCCCCGCGCTCACGCCCAACGGGCGCACCAAGCTGGCCTTCGCGTCGGTGCGCGACACGCTGGCCAACTGCCAGACGTGCTCCTTCGATTTGTTCGTCGCGGAGCCCGACGGGACGCTGCCCGTCAACCTCACCGCCGCCCAGCCCCTCAGCCACGAGGTCCAGCCCAGCTGGTCGCCCGACGGTCAGAAGATCGTCTTCGCCTCCGACATGGACCACGTGGGCGCGTGGTACGGCCTCTACGTCTACGATTTGAGCGCCGACGTGATCGTGACCCTCGAGGTCCAGAGCGGCAGCCACGCGCTCGCGCCCGCCTGGTCGCCCGACGGCGAGTGGATCGCCTTCGCGTCAGACAGAGACGGCGACTTCGAGATCTTCAAGGTCCGCCCCGACGGGACGGGGCTGACGAAGCTCACGGACAACACCGCGCAGGACGGCTTCCACCCGCTGATGCTGGACACCTTCGGCGGGCTCTTCCTCACGCCCGCGCCGCTGTTCCGCGGCGGGCTTTCGTGGAGCCCCGACGGCCAGAAGCTCGTCTTCGCCTCCGACCGCGACGGCGACTTCGAGCTGTACATCATGAACGCCGACGGCACCGGCGTCGAGCAGCTGACCAGCGACACCTTCAACAACTTCAGCCCCTTCTGGCTGCCGACCGGGCGGGAGGTCGCGTTCGTCTCCGACCGCGACGGTGACCTACGCATCTACAAGATCGACGTCGACACGAAGACGATCACGGGCCCGCTCACCGCGCTGGGGACGTTTAACGTGAACCCCGCCGGGCTGCCCCCGCAGCCGCCGCCCTAAGCCCCAGCCCGACGACGATGGCCCCGCACAGCGCGACGACCCAGTCGCCCCACCGGACGTAGAGCGTCTCGGCGCTCGAGGGGCGGACCGCGCCCACCCGCGCGGTCCGCTCGTCCTTTCGCGTACGCAGCACCACTCGCCCCCGAGGGTCCACCACCCCCGAGATCCCCGTGTTCGCGACTTGCACCACATAACGGCCCGTCTCGACGGCCCGGATCACGGCCTCGGCGAAGTGCTGCTCCAGCGCCCACGAGCGCCCGAACCAGGCGTCGTTCGTGACCACGACGAGCAGCTCGGCCCCGTTGCGCACCAGCGCCCGCGCGATCCGCCCGAACACCGACTCGAAGCAGATGGGCGTCCCCACCCACACCGTCCGGCCCGACTGCACCCTGAGCGTCAAGGGTTGAAACCCCGCGCCGGGCGTGAGGACGCCCAGGCGCCCGACGGGGAGCCACCGCTCCAGTCCCAGCGCCCTCAACACCCCGACGCCGGGGAAGTACTCCGTGCTGAAGGGCACGAGCTGCACCTTGTCGTAGACGCCGGTGACGGCGCCCTCAGGGTCGAGGGCGACGGCGCTGTTGAACAGCCCCCTGTCGCGCCGGGTGAACGTCCCGAAGATCAGCGCGGCTTGATGCGCTTGAGCCCAGCGCGTAAGCGCGTCGAGCACCCTCGGGTCCTCCAGGGCGAGCGTCGGGAGGATCGACTCCGGCAGCGCGATGACGTCCACACTTTGATCTTGACCTTGAACTTGCCGCACGAGGCGCGCGTAAAGCTGAAGGTGCTCGTCGAGGCGGGCGGGATCGTTCTTGACCCGCTGGGGGATCGCGGGCTGCACCAGCGCGATCTTCAGCTCTTCTGGGCCGTCCTCGGGGGGCGAAGGCGGCTGATTGAGCTGGCCTAGCCCCCAGAGCCCGACGAGCCCGACGACGCCGAGCGCGACGGCGGGGTAGCGCCCCGCCCTCAAGGCAAGCCCCAGCGCGAGCCCCGCGCTCGCCAGCAGCGCGAGGGCCGAGAGCCCCCAGCTGCCCGTGAGGGCCGCGAGCTGGAGCACGGGCAGCTGGTCGTAGAGCGCGTCCCCGACCTGGGCCCAGGCGAAGCCGAACCGCGTCTGGGCGCGCGCCCACTCCAGCAGCACCCAGAGCGCCGGGGCCAGCAGCAGCCGCCCCCAGGGGCCGAGCCCCCGACGCCTCAGGGCGACGTAGCCCCAGGCGAAGAGCCCCCACGTCAGCCCGAACGCCCCCGCGAGCAGGAGCGGCCCGAGCAGGATCACGCCGGGCGCCCACGGCCAGAGCCACAGCACCCAGTGCAGCGTGAGCAGCCAGAACGCGAAGCCCCCGAGCCAGCCCGTCTTGAACGCCCGCCGGGGGTCGTCCAGCCGCTCCAGCCCGAGCAGTAACGGGACGAGCGCGACCCAGGCGAGCGGCCCCAGATCGGGCCCCGGCTGGGCGAGCGCCAGCAACGCCCCCGAGAGGACGGCCAGAAAGATGGGACGCGTGGGGCAAACGCGGGGGAGCATCAGCGCATGTAAATCCCGCCGTTTAAGCTGATCGTCTCGCCCGTGATCGAGCCCGCCTCGTCCGAGCACAGGAACGCGATCAACGCCGCGACCTCCTCGGGCTCGGCCACCCGGCGCACGGGGATCTGCTTGAGAATTTGCTCGCCCTGCTCTTCCAGAGCCTTGCGGGTCATGTCGGTGCGGGTGTAGCCCGGCGCGACGGCGTTCACGGTGATGCCGTACGGCCCGAGGGCCAGCGCCAGCGACTTCGTGAGCCCGATGAGCCCGGCCTTGGCCGCCGCGTAGTGCGCGCCCTTCGCCGAGCCCGCCAGCGCCCGGAGCGACGAGACGTTGACGATGCGCCCCCAGCCCGCCCGCTTCATGTGCGGGATCGCCTCCTTGGCGGCGTAGAAGGCCGCGTCGAGCGTGACGGCCAGCATGCGCCTCCACTCGTCCACGGGCAGCGCCTCGGGCTCGAAGTGCGACGAGTACCCGGCGTTGTTCACAAGCACGTGGAGGCCGCCCAGCTCGTCCACCACGCGGGCGACCATCGCCTTGACTTGAGGGTAGTCGGCCACGTCGGCCCTGACGATCAGAGCCCGGCGGCCCAGCCCTTCGACCCGCGCCGCCACCTCGCGGGCCCTCTGCTCGCTCTGCACGTAGTTGACGGCCACGTCGAAGCCCTCGCGCGCGAGGCGGAGGGCCGTCGCGGCCCCGATCCCCCGGCTCGCCCCCGTGACCAGCGCGACCCGCCTCCCAGCCATGGCGGCCTCCGGCCCCCCATCATAGGGCGCCTTGGGGGCGCGGACAAGCGCGGCCCCATCGACTACAATGGGGCCATCCCACGCTCGCGATGGGAGGTGCCCAATGACCCAAACCCTCAACTGGAAGGAGCTGGGCGAGGAGACGACGCAGCTGCTCTCGGAGCTGCTCAAAATCGACACCACGAACCCGCCGGGGAACGAGCGGGCCGCCGCCGAACACCTGCAGAAGTACTTCGCCCAGTACGGCATCGAGTGCGAGCTGCTGGAGAAGGCGCCGGGACGCACGAACCTCATCGCGCGGCTGAAGGGCTCCCGCCCCGGCCCGACGCTGATGCTGCTCTCGCACACGGACGTGGTGCCCGCCACGAACCCCGATCAGTGGCGGTACGGGCCGTTCAGCGGCGCCGTTGCAGAGGGCTACGTCTGGGGCCGTGGGGCGCTCGACATGAAATCCATGACGGCCACCGAGGCCGTCGTCTTCTCGCTGTTTCAGCGCTTGAAGCTCGACTTTGCGGGCGAGCTGCTGTACGTCGCCGTGGCCGACGAGGAGATGGGCGGGACCTACGGCGCCAAATTCTTAGCGGAGGAGCACCCCGACAAGGTGAAGGCGGACTTCGTGCTGAACGAGGGCGGCGGGATGCCCCTCGAGATCGACGGGAAGACGTTCTACACCGTCGACACCGTCGAGAAGGGGCTCTGGTGGGCCCGGGTGACGGTCAAGGGGACGGCGGGCCACGGCTCCGTGCCGCACGACGACAACCCCCTCGTCAAGAGCGCGAAGCTCATCGAGCGCATCGCCTCGTATCGCTTCCCGAAGAGGGTCTCCCCCTCGGTGAAAGCCTTCTTCGAGCGGGTGGGCGAGGCGTTCGGGGAAGCGGGCCGTCAACTCGCCGAGCTCCTCGCCGCGGAGGGGGAGAAGCCCTCGCTCGAGGAGCTAAAACAAATGCTGCAGGGCACGCCGCTGAACCCCTATCTCGTGAACGCGTTCCTGAGGACGACCTGCTCCCCCACGAAGATCCAAGCGGGCCTCAAGGAGAACGTGATCCCCGATCGCTGTGAGTTCGTGCTCGATTTTCGCTACGTGCCCGGCTACTCGCGGGAGCAGATCGAAGAGGTGCTGAAAACCATCGCCGACGACCTTGGAGTTGAAGTGGAGATCGAGACGCTGCAGCACCACAAGGCGTCGGAGTCGCCCATGGAGACCGACTTTTACAGGATCATCGAGGAGACGATCCGCGAGGAGCTGGGGGCGGAGGCGGTGCCCTATCTCCTGACGGGCGCGACGGACTCCCGCTTCTTCCGCGAGATCGGGGCCGTGGCGTACGGGTTCTACCCGCTCTCGACGAAGATGTCGCTGGCCGAGCGGGCGCAGCTCATCCACAACGACAACGAGCGCATCGACCTCGAGAGCTTGGAGCTGAGCGTGCGCGTGCTCACCAAGGTGGCGATGAGGACGCTGCAGGCTGCAATGTGATGGAGTGCAAAGGGGTGAACGCCATGGGGGCTCCGCGAGCCCAAAACCAGAAGCAGAGCCAGAAAAAACAGAAGCTTCACGAGTTAGTGGATCGGTTATCGCCGGAGCAGCTTGAAGTTGCCGAAGTGCTCCTGGAGGGAGTGCTGGCGCAGGGACGAGTCACTTCTCAAGAGGGACAGCTCCTCGTGAAGCTCGGGGGCCTGTGGAAGGATAGGGGCTTGGACCTCTCAGAGGAGGAGTTCTCCGAGATTCGCAGGGAGCTGTGGGGGGCGCTCAGCTCGGATAGCGATCAAGCAGATGGGCAATGAGCCGCTACGTGACCGACGAGTTTTCCCCTAGATCTGGCCATCGTGAAGGCGCTGCGGGCGGTGAACCGGGCGAAGGTCCCGGAAATGCCGGATCGGATCATCGTGGCCACTGCGAAGCACCTAGGAGCGGAGATCATCACGAAAGACGCTGCGATCGCAGCGGCCGGTCTTGTGCCCACCGTGTGGTGAGTTCAGTGAGGGCCCATGTGGCAATTGCTCTTATGCTTGTGTGTCAAGGCGGGCTGAGGAGGCAACCCGACATGATCGATCCCGGTCTGGCGGGCAAAGTCGTGTTGATCACGGGCGCGAACCACGGCATCGGCGCGGCCACGGCCCAGGCGTTCGCCGCCCAGGGAGCCAAGGTGTTCCTGACGGCCCACGGGGAGCCGCCCGCCTGGGCCAGGGACCCCAAGGGCCTCCCCAACGTCGTCGAAGCCGTCCGCGCGCAAGGGGGACACGCCGAGGCGTGGGAGGCGGACCTCGCCGATCCCGCCAACATTCCCGAGCTGTTCGACCGCGCCGAAGAGGCGTTCGGCCCCGTGGAGGTGCTCGTCAACAACGCCGCGCACTGGGAGGCGGACACGTTCCTGCCGTCCGACGAAGAGCGGAGCAATAAGCTCCCTCAGCTTTGGGCGAATCGCACGATTTCGACGATCACCGCCGGGAGCCACGACCGGCACTTCGCAGTGAACAGCCGGGCTGTGGCGCTGATGATGGCCGAGTTCGCCCGAAGGCACATCGCCCGAGGGGCGACGTGGGGTCGGATCGTCAACGTGAGCACCGACGGGGCCTCTTGCTTTCCCGGCGAGGTTTCGTATGGGGCGAGCAAGCACGCGCTGGAGAGCTACAGCCGCGCGGCCGCCGTGGAACTCGGCCCTTACGGGATCACGGTCAACGTGGTCTCCCCCGGCCCCGTGCAAACGGGCTACATCACGCCGGAGCTGGAGGAGAAGCTCATCTCACAGATCCCGCTGCGGCGGGTGGGGCAGCCCGAGGACGTGGCGGACGCGATCGTTTTTCTAGCTTCAGAACAGGCCCGCTGGATCACGGGGCAGCTCCTCTACGTGGGCGGGGGGAACACGATGCCGCTCTAACCCGCCTTTGCCCTACGAGGGCGATGCATTACAATGCAATGCACATGGGGCTGCAGTGGCCAAGAGGTGAAAGAGGATGGGGCGACAGCTCACCGTGCGAATGTCGGATGAACTGGCGGCCAAGCTGGAGGCGGCGGCGCGCCGCCTGCGCCGACGGCGCTCGGAGGTCGTGCGCTTGGCCCTGGAGCGCTTCCTTCAGGACGTCCTGGAGGACTCGGGGGGAGAGCCGCTTCGGCCCATCGAGCGGGTTCGAGATCTTCTGGGGCGGATGGAGAGCTCGGTCAACGTCATCGGGAGTACTTGCTTGACGGAAACCCTCTATCTGGCTAGTCGGCCCAGGCCCAAGCTGGGAGGCTCAACGGATTTGCTTGGAGTTCGTCTTACGCGGGGCGGTGTGGTTGGTCCCGTCCTCTCGGGAGAGCTTGCGGAGGGTTGCAGCTCTCATGGAGAAATATCAAGACGTGCCCATGGACTTTGCGGACGCGACGCTGGTAGCCCTTGGGGAAGAATTGGGGACGAATCGGGTGTTCACCCTGGATCGCCGCGGGTTTTCCGTTTATCGTCTGCACGGGCGGAGGGCGTTTCAAATTCTGCCCGCTTGAACGATGAGCACCAGCAACCCCGAGCGCAGCGATCTCGACATCGCAGTCGCCACGGAAGCCCCTTAGTCCGTCGACGGTTGGACAACCTGCACGCGCGGACCTAGATCTAGATCCTTGACCGGCGCGAAATCTCGGCCCAACACGACCAACAAGATGGGTTCTTCCTTCAAGGGCGTGCGCAAATCCGCCAGCGCCCGACGCAGCTCCTCCCGCCTCGCGGGCTTCAGCTCCTCAGCGGAGGGCACGCAGACGAGCACCTCGTCGCCCACGAGCAGCGCCCGGAGCCCCTTCGAGCCGACGCGCTCGGCGACGGCGACGTCGGGCAGCGCCTCCTCCAGAAACGCCCGGAGCGCTCGCTGGGCGTCCTCGGAGGAGGGCGCCCAACGCCCCAAAAGACGCCTCAGCGTGGGGACGGGCCGCAGGGCGAACGCGACGGCGCCCTTGGGATCCCGCAGCCGGGAGAAGAGCAAGTAGACCGCCAGCGCGCCCACCCCCAGCCCGATGAGGCCCAGGAGCCGCCCCTCGGGCTCCTCGAAGTTCGCGATGAGCACGGCCAGCCCGACCCAGGGCGTCAAGCTGTAGACGATCAGACGATACAGGAATCGCCGTCGGCTGCCCAGGTTCGCGTTCACCGTGGCTCCGTCGTTGTCGTTTTCGTTTCAGCACCCTTCGTCCCGATCCCAGTACGCCCCGCGGCGGAAGCGGGGGTGGACGGCGAAGAGGTGCACCAGGAGGGCGCCCGCGACGAAGCCGCCGATGTGGGCCATCCAGGCGACCCCGCCCCCGAACGGGTTCATCGTGTAGCTCAGCAGCTGAATCAAGAACCAAAGTCCCAGCACGACGAGGGCGGGCAGCTCGACGAAGCGGACGAAGTAGAACAGCCAGAGCAGGGTGAGCACCCGGCCGTAAGGGTAGAGCACCAAGTAGGCGCCCAAGACCCCGGCGATCGCGCCGCTGGCCCCGACCATGGGGGTTGGGCTCGCGGGGTTGATCGCGATCTGTGCGAATGCGGCTGCCGTCCCCGTGAGCAGGTAGAAGAGCAGGAAGCGCCCGCGGCCCATCGCGTCCTCCACGTTGTCCCCGAAGATCCAGAGGTACCACATGTTGCCAGCGAGGTGGAGCAGCCCGCCGTGCACGAACATGGCCGTAAAGATCGTCAGCCAGATCGGAAAGGAGACGGGCGGGAAGGGCTCGCACCGCCCGAACAGCTCGCAGGGCTGAACGCCGTACGTGAACAAAAAGAGCTCCTCCAGCGTCAGGCGCTCGACGCGAAAGCCCACCCACATCCGATACGGCGAGGGCCGATCGCCCAAGATCAGCGCTTGATAGAGATAGACGAGCACGTTGATCGCGATGAGCGCGACCGTGACGATCGGGAACGACCCGCTGGGGCGGTAGTCTCGCAGCGGCAGCAGCATGGCCTCGCTCCCGCTCCTCCCCTTCTTTCTTCCAAGGCTCCGCAGGCGTCCCTCAGGGTACTTCGGGGCTTCGGGGGCGCGCAAATTGCGCGTTCACGCGATCAAGGACCCAACGCAACGTGCGGGTGAGGGTTCGGCGTCACCGACGCTCGGGCTCGCCCAGCTCGAGCGTCCGGCCCACGCCCCGCTCGGCGGCCCGCCGCGCGACATAAGCGGCCACGGCCACGTCCTCCAGGGCGATCCCCTGCGACTCGAAGAGCGTGATCTCCTCGCGACTCCTGCGCCCGGGGACCAGCCCGGCCACGACGTCCTTCAGCTCGCGAACTTGCTCCCAGCGCAGCGCCCCGCGCTCGACGGCGGCCATCAGGTCCCCGCACTCGAGCTTGGCCTGCTCCAGGTCGTCCACGACGACTCGATCGGCGCGCTCGATCGCGTCGGTGTCCAGCTCGCGCCGTAGCCAGTGGTTGGCCCCGACGGCCAGCACGCACGCCCCCGGCTTCAGCCACGCGCCCCTCAGCACGGGCTCGCGGGCCGTGGTGACCGTCACGATCAGATCGGCGTCGCGGACGGCCGCCTCGGCGCTCCCGACGGCCTGCACCGGCACGCCCAGCGCCCGGCTCATGCGTTCCGCGAAGGCCTCGCGGCGCTCCGGCGTCCGGCTGTACGCCCAGATTTGCTCGATGGGCCGCACCCGGCAGAGCGCCTCCAGCTGCGTCTCGGCCTGGTAGCCCGTCCCGAGGATCCCGAGGGTCCTCGAGTCCTCGCGCGATAGGTGCTTGGCGGCCACGCCCGAGGCCGCGCCCGTGCGCACCTGCCCCAGGCGCCCGGCCTCCATGAGCGCCAAGACCTCGCCCGTCTCGCTGCTGAAGAGCATCACCACGAAGCGCGCCCGCGCCCGGCCGTCGTCGCCCACGACCGTCGAGTAGGCCTTAAAGCCCATCACGCGCCCGTCGAGGACCGCGGCGGGCATCAGGTGCAGGAAGCCCTTGGGCACGCGGACCCGCAGCCGCGGGCGGTTGACCGCCCGCCCCTCGCCCCAGGCGCGAAAGGCCTCCTCCACGGCCTGCAAGGCCGCCTCCATCGTGAGCAGCTTATCCACGTCGCGCTCGGTGAGGAAGAGCGCCACCGCTCTTTTCGCCCCCCTTGGCCGCGTCGCGCCCGTCGGCTCGCTCGTGGCGTTGTCGCGGGCGTTGGCGTCTTTTATACTAGCCCACGGCACGGGCGCGCAAGCGAGGGGGAGGGGGAACGAGCCCCATGTCGAAGGCGATCTACCCCGGCAGCTTCGACCCGATCACCTACGGGCACATCGACGTCGTGCAGCGGGCCCGTAAGGTCTTCGACGAGCTGATCGTGGCCGTGGTGACGAACCCCCAGAAGCAAACGCTCTTCACGCTGGAGGAGCGCCGGGAGCTGTGCGAGCGGGCGCTCGAGGAGGCGGGCTTGGGCGACGTCCCCGTGATCACCTGGGACGGCCTGGTCGTCGACTGCGCCAAGCACCACGGGGCCATCGCCATCGTGCGGGGGCTGCGGGCCAACTCCGACTTCGAGCGCGAGTTCCAGATGGCCCTCACCAACCGCGACCTCAACGGCGAGGTCGAGAGCGTCTTCTTCATGACCAGCGCCGAGTACTCGTTCTTAAGCTCCAGCCTGGTCAAGGAGATCAAGAGCTTCGGCGGGGACGTCTCCCGGTACGTCCCCCGCGTCGTGGAAGCGGCCCTGGCGCGCAAGCTCCGCAAGCCCTGAGCGCGCGAGCCGAGCGCGAGCGCGGGCGCGCAGCACGGCCATGGACGACCCGAAGGACTTAGGCGGCCGCATCGTGGAGCTGGCCGAGGAGCTGGTCGAGACGCCCACCCCCACCGGGCGCGAGGAGGACCTCCACCCCTTCCTAAAAAGCGTGCTCGAGGGCTGCGGCTTCGACGTCGAGCTCCAGCGGGTGGGGCCGCGGGGGCACAACCTCGTCGCCCGCCGGGGCGACACCCCCCTGCTGATCGCCACCCACGTCGACACCTTCCCGGCGTACACGCACCCCGAGCCCTACACCCTGCGCCGCGAGGTGGACCTTTTGATCGGGCGCGGCGTCGTCGACGTGAAGGGGCAGATCGCCGCCCTGCTGGCCGCCGTGGAGGCCCGCCCCGACCTGCCCGCCCAGATCGCGCTCGTCGTCGACGAGGAGCGCTACGGCACGGGCTCCCGCGAGCTGGAGATCCCCGAGGGCGTCCGGGCGGCCGTGGTGCTCGAGCCGACGGATTTGCATCCGGCCCCGGCCCAGGCGGGCGCCGTGGACTTCGTGGCCATCGTCTACGGGCGGGCGGCCCACGGCTCCGTCCCCCACCGCGGCGAGAACGCCCTGCTCAAGGCCTACGAGCTGATCCGCGCGCTGGAGGAGCTGCCGTTCCTCAAGCACAAGCACCCGCTCTTCCCCGAGCAGCCGCGGTTGACCGTCGGGGTGGTGCAGGGGGGCTTCGAGCCGATGGTCGTCCCGAACGCCTGCCGCTTCGAGGCCGACGTGCGCATCCTGCCGGGCGTCGACTTCGAGGACGCGCTCCACCAGCTCATGGACTGCTTCGCCCGCTTCGGGGCCGAGTTCGTGCTGGGGGACGCCGAGCCCCCGTTCGAGTTGGCCCCCGACGAGCCCGTCTTGCGAGCGCTGAGCCAAGCGATCGAGGAGGCGCTGGGCGAGCCCCGCCCCGCCGTCGGGATGCCCAGCTGGACCGACGCGGCCAACTTGGTGCGCAAGGGGGTTCCGACCGTCGTCTTCGGGGCCGGTGACCTGGCCGTGGCCCACTCGGACTTCGAGCACGTGCGCTTAAGTGATCTGGTCGCGCTGGCCCGCGTGCTCACGCGCCTCCTGGAGATCGCGCCCGAGCGCCTCCGCCCCGAAAGCCCCAAGGGCGCCCCCGCCCAAGCTCAAGCTCAAGCCCACAAGATCAAGCCCGAGATCAAGGCTGAAGGGGCTTGGCCATCTTGATCCAGCGCTCGTAGCGGCCCACGTCCTCGTAGCCGAGCTTCTTGTAGAGCCGGATGGCGCGGGCGTTCTCCCGCCCGACCCAGAGGACCAGCGTCCGGCAGCCGCGCCGCCGGGCGTAGGCTTCCGCGTGCTGAAGGAGCGCCTGGCCCAGCCCGCGCCCCTGCCAGGCCGGGTCGACGGCTACCTCGACGACCTCCCCCTGCCGCTCGGGCGGCGCGCCCCACGTGTGCACGGAGACGAAGCCGACGACCCGCCCGTCGGCCTCGGCCTCAGCCACGGTGAAGCCCTCCGGCTCCTCCTCGTAGCACCACTGCAGGTAGTCCCGGGCCTCCTCGGGGTCTTGGTAGTAGTAGCGCCCCAGGGCTTGATAGGCCTTGAGGTAGATCTCCACAACGCGGGGCAGGTCCGTCGAGCGGGCCGGGCGGAGCCGCACGGCCGGGTCCGCCTTCGCCTCAGCGGCCGTGACCGGATTCGTCGAGTTCGCGTTGGAGCGCCGTCGCTCGCCGTCCATGGTGGGTCAAGGGCATTGTATCGCGTCGGCGCCCTACGGCGCTACGGCCCGGACCCTCCGGGCCCGGGCGAGGGCGTGGGCGAGGGCGAGGGCGCGACGGTGGCCCCGAGGTTGTAGCCCAGCGTGGCGCCCAGGGCGCTCAGGAAGGGCACGACGCTCAGGGCGACCGCGATCATCGTCTCGTCGCTTAGGGTGCCGTCCGTGGCCGCGCTGAGCGAGGCGAGCAGCCCGACCCCCGCGCCGAAGCCCAGCACGGCGCCCACCGCGCTCAGCCAGACGTTGCCCCGCACCCCGAGCCAGCCTCCCGCCACGTTGACGCCTACGGTCGCGCCCAGGGGCACGCCCGCCCCGTAGCCGTAGAGGCCCAAGATGGCGCAGATCAGCGAGCCCCAGCCCGTGGTGTCCTCGCCCGTGCTCATGCAG
>WFPR01000140.1 GCA_015487455.1 Candidatus Bipolaricaulota bacterium | reverse complement strand
GAGATGGGGATGGAGCAGGGGCTGCGGGCGGAGGGGCTGTCGGCCCGCTTCGGGCGCCGACGGGTCGTCGACGGCGTCTCGCTGAGCGTCGAGCCCGGCCGCGTCGTCGGGCTGCTCGGGCCGAACGGGGCCGGGAAGACCACGACGTTCCATTTGCTCACGGGCCTGATCGCGCCTGAGGCCGGGCGCATCCTCCTCGACGGGCGGGACGTCACCCGCTGGCCGTTCCACCGTCGCGCCCGCGCCGGGCTCAACTACCTCCCGCAGGAGCCGTCCGTCTTCCGCAAGCTGAGCGTGCTCCAAAACCTCTGGGTCGTGCTGGAGGCGCACGGGGTGCCGCGCTCCGAGCGCCTGGGCCGGGCGCTCGAGCTGCTGGAGCGCCTGGGGATCGCCCACCTGGCCGCGCAGCGGGCGGACGCGCTCTCGGCGGGGGAGCGGCGGCGGGTCGAGATCGCGCGCGCCCTGGCCGCCTCGCCCCGGTTCCTGCTCTTGGACGAGCCCTTCACGGGCATCGACCCCCGTTCCATCGAGGAGCTGCATCAAATCCTGCAACGGCTCCGCGACGAGGGCCTCGGGATCGTGATCACGGACCACAACGTGCGCGACACCCTCGCGATCACGGACGTCGTGTACTTGATCTACGAGGGCCGGGTCGTCTGGGCGGGGCGGCCCGACGAGATGACCGAGAGCCCCGTCGCCCGGAGGTTCTACCTGGGCGAGCGCTTCCGGCCGTAACGCGAGCTCTCCCACCTCGCTTCACCCCCTCCTCAAGGAAAGCAACATGAGGTCTGCTCCTAACTGCTGCGTTCAACTGCACTCAACGACCGCAAAGCCTGGAAAGCCTTCTTTCACCGTCTACAATAGTTCGTGCTCTGAACTCCTATGTGCTTGGGGAGGGAGCCATGCTTGCTTTGACGAACCACAAGCCCACGGTCACGGTGAGGCTCCTGGTCGGCCTTTGCCTGCTCGGGCTCGGAATGGCGGCCCTCCTAAGCTTAAGCGCGAACACGGCGCGCTCCCAGCCCTTCAAGGTGCCCGCGATGCCCCTCGTCTGCCCCCAAGGCCCGCCCCGCTGCGACTTCGCCTCCATCCAGGAGGCCGTCCAGGCCGCCGAGCCCGGCTCCATCCTCCGCCTCCTCGAGGGCGACTACCACGAGAACGTCACCATCGAGAAGTCGCTGACCCTCGTTGGCTCCGAGCCCGAACGCGTCCGCCTCCTGGGCAAAGACCCGAACAAGCCCGTCCTCCTCGTCCGTCCCGAAGGGAACTTCCAGCTGATCCTCAACGGCCTCACCATCATCAGCGAGGGCTCCAAGTACGCTGTCCTAGTCGTCCCCAAGGGGGACGGGGCGGAAAGCTCGCTGCTCCTGAGCTTGAGCGACGTCCAAGTGGTCGACCCGCGCACAGGAGTCGGGCTCAGGCTCTGCCAGGAGGATGAACGGTTCCACCGGCTTCGTGTCTCCCTATCAAGGGTGCGATTTGAAAGTGGGTTTGCGGGAGTTGACTGGCGATGTTCACATGACCAGGGAGCCCTTCAAGTGCGGCGCTCCAGCTTCGTCGGCAGCCAGATCGGATTGTTGTTTTCAATAGGATCTCCGAGTCAGGTCGAGATCTCCGAGTCCACCTTCGAGGGGAACCTTACCGGGCTGATTGCCGGTGTATCAGGTTACCTTGTGATTAAGGATAGTGCCTTCCGAGGCAATAGCATAGGATTAGAACTCGCAGCCGGTCCGGAGAGCACCTTATACGTCGTGCAAAGCACTTTTGAAGGGAACACCATCGGCGCCTTCGTGAAGAGTCTCGGGATCATCTATGGGCCGACGGAGGGGGCGAAGGTCCGCATTGCGGACTCCGAGTTTCGCGACAACGAGCTGTACGGGGTCAAGCTCTTCAACGCCTATGACACCACGCTCGAGGGCAACGTGATCCGGCACAACGGGACGGGGATCCTGATCGGCTTCTCCAACAACCGCCTCTGGATCTCTGACAACGTCGTTCAAGCCAACCGGGAGTGGGGCGTGGCCCTACAGCGCCCGCCCTGCATAGGCGAGGACAAGCCCTTCTTTAAGGACGCCCTCTTTCGGGTCTGGGGGGAGGACAACGTCATTCGCGACAACGGCCGAGGCGACCTCTGCCCCGAAGAGTTCAACTGGCCCCCCAACTTCGTTAGCCGGCCTGACGAGACGGAGGGAAAGTAGGTGACAAGCGACATGAGGGGCCCAACCCTGTTGGTCGTGTCGGTCTTGCTGGGGAGCATGACGACGGTTCAACCCCCGCCACCCCCACTCCTCACCGTCTGCCCTCAAGACCCGCCCCACTGCGACTTCGCATCAACTCAGCCGATCCTTGACGCTGCCCAGCCTCACCACTCCATCCTCATCGGCCCCGGCACCTACATCAGCACTTACGAAATCAGTTTTATTGGAGCAATGGCCTTACAAAAACACGCCCAAGCTGCTAATAGGGCTGTGATGGAAGCGGAGGCTGACCTCAAAAGGATCTTTATCGTCAATCAAATTTTTTGGGAGATTTTTAATTTTATGCCTATTGTATCGATCGTGGGCGATTACTTGTACAAGCTAACAAAAAGAGAAGTCCCATGCATAGCCCCTTACGAGTGTATAGATTACTTTCACCGAATCGTGAC
>WFPR01000139.1 GCA_015487455.1 Candidatus Bipolaricaulota bacterium | reverse complement strand
GGGTTCTGGCAGGGGAGGGTGCGCGCCCAGAGATACCCGACGGGGATCGAGCCGTCCTCGTCGTGGGGATAGTAAGCGGCAAGCTCCTTGCGGGCCTCCTCCAAAACCCATTGGCCCCAGCGCCGGACGGCGTCCACGAGCCTTTGGCCGTAGCGTTGGGGATATTCCAGCACGCACTTCAAGATCAAGACGGCGACGGGGTTGTAATCCAAAGCGTAGGTCTCGCAGCCGAGGCGCAGGTTTTCCAAAGAAATGTTGCCTCCTCCGGCAAAACAGTCGAGCACCTTTGGGGCTCTGCCGCCGTGGGCCTCGCGGATGAGCTTTCGGGCTTCTTCCAGCAGGTGCTGCGCGCCCGCGTCGTTCCGGGAGACGACCTCCCAGGGGGCGATTTGCTTAACAAGATCCAGCAGCTTCTTGCGCTTTTCGGGGTCTTCGGGGTCGGGGACCAGGGCCGCCAAAGCCGTGGCGCGGGAGGCGGCCAAGGGGCGTCGGGCCCACCAGATGTGGAGCGTCGAGATGTGGCCGTAGCGGATGGTCTTCTCGCGGGCCGAGTGCTCCGAGACCTCCTTGAGGGGGAAGTCGACCTCGATCAGGCGGGGCTTGTGAAGGTGCCCGTGCTCCTCCTCTTGTCTTTGCTCTTCAGCCGTGCTCATGGCTGCAAGACCTCCTTGAGGGATGAGATTCGGCGGGGCAGGCCCGCTGGGGTTTTCGGCCCGAGGTGCCAGATTTCCCCGTCCTCGCTGACGAAGAGGGCGTGCAGGCCCAAGCGCGACAGGGGCGTAAAGACCCGCCGGGCCAGGCCACGAAATCCGCGGGTGTTCGGCAAGGCGATGGCGCAGACCGACGAGCCGTCGTAGGCGGTGAAGATCTGGAGCAGGGCCTCGCCAAAGACTTGGCGGATGTTGGCCGCCTGTGCCCCGGTGCGTTCCCCCTTGACCTCGATGTAGAGCTTGCGCCCCGACTCGGGGAACTGGGCTTCGATGTCGACGCCGCGCTCGTGGCCATAGCGCACCTTGAGGTTCATGAACCCCTCTGCCTCCAGCTGCTTTGCTAAGAGCTGCTTGACCTTCCGTTCGCGCATCGCCCTCTTGTGGACGGGCTGTCCAAAGTTTTGGACTCGTCCAAAACATTTTTGGACGAGTCCATACTCAACCCATACCCATCCCGGCCGCCGTCTTCCAGTCCTTCACCACGTAGCGCACGACCTCCACAACCTCATGAGGCTTGAGCTTGGCCGCCGGGTTTTGAATGCGATAAAGCACGGGCTCGGTGGCCGCGTGTTCCACCACGTAGAGCCAGTAGTCGTCGCCTAGCCGCCGGGCCATGAGCCACTCGTTGGGGGTAAGCGATACGGCCCCGGTGCGCGCCCGCGCCTTCACCTCGATGTAGCGGACGGAGCCATCGGGGGCGGTCGAGCGGATGTCGTAGCCCCGGTTCTCGCGGGAGACGTCCTCCGGCACTCGACCCCGCTCGCGCTCGTAGCGCAGGGCGACCTCCATGCCCACCGCCTCCACCTCGGGGTCCGAGCCTATCGCCTCGTCGAAGTCGATCTCGAGTGCGTGGGCGGGGATCACCCGGGCGACGCCCAGGACGTGGGGCGTGGCCGGGGTGAGGGAGACCTCCCGCTTGAGGGTCTCTTCGAGTTGGCGCTTGCGCTCCTCCAGCTCCTCGCGGCGGCGCCGCTCGTTCTGGACTGTGGCCTCGGGGATGTTCTCCCCCTGCGCCCGGCGCGTCTCGTAGTCCACGAGCTTGGCCTCGGACTCCAGGATCATCCGCTCCAGGGAGCGGATGCCGTATTTGCGCTTGACGGCCGCGTCCCGCTCCCGCTGCTCCAAAAGCTCCCGGCGATACGCCCCGAGCGCGCTCTGGACGGCGAAGCCCATGATGCGCCCCTCGTCCGGCGCGCTCGGCTCCCCCATGGACTCCGACAGGCGGGCCGTCTCCTCGGGCGCGAGGGGCTTGAGGTCCCAGAGGACGGAGGGGTGGACGAGGCGGGGGCTCCCCGCGCGGGGCTCGTAGACGGCGAAGAGCCGCTTGCCCGCCACCCGGTTCATCCCGTCCCGGATCTCCGCCTCCAGGAACCAGAGGAGGCCGTCGAGCTTGCCGTCGGGGTCGGCGAAGAGGACCCCGCGCCTTAGGTCCTCATCGCACTCGGTAAAGAGCCGCTCGATGAGGGCCTCCAGCAGCGGATGGCCGGGGGCGACGAAGACGGCCTGCTCGAGCCGAGCCTGCTCCTTCTCAAAGGCGATTTTTCGGTATTCCGGGAAGACCTCGCCGTAGCGGTCCTTGAACTCTTTCGGGACGTTGCGCACCTCGTAGGGGACTTTGGGGACGCGCCATAGCCCGTCCTCCCGCCGCTCGAGGGGCACGTTCAGCAGCCGACAGGCCCGCTCGAGGAAGCGCTCGATGTATTCGGGCACCAGGCGGTTCTCGCGCGCCTTGCGCTCCTCCCCCAGGACCCGCGTGAGGTCAATGTGGCGGACGGCCAGGCCCTCGAGGGCGGCCTCCCGCACCCGCCGGATCGCCTCCCGGTCGGGGACCGCCTCGATCTCCCGCACGATCTCGTCGAGGGTCCTGCGGCGAGAGATCGCCTCCACGATCAGCTCCTTGAGGCTCCTCCCGGGGAGCACCTCCCCCACCACGTCGAAGACGCGGTCGCTCCCGAGCGCCTCCTGGATCTCCTGGAGCTTGCGGAAAAGCGCCTCCAGCACCCTCCCCTCGCGGGTGTCCACGGCCACCAGGTTGTAGATGTGGACCTCCTTGGTCTGGCCGTAGCGGTGGACCCGGCCCATCCGCTGCTCAAGGCGGTTGGGGTTCCAGGGGATGTCGTAGTTGACCATGAGCGAGCAGAACTGCAGGTTGATGCCCTCGCCGCCCGCCTCGGTGGAGACCATCACTTGGGCCTTCTCGCGGAACTCGTGCTCCGCGCGAATCCGGGCGTCCAGGCTCATGCCGCCGTGGAGCGGCACCACCGAGTAGCCCCACTCCCGGAGCTTCTCGACGAGGTAGTCCAGGGTCTCGCGCGATTCCGTGAAGACGAGGAGCTTCTCGCCCGTCTGGCGCAGCCGCTCCTCCTCCATCACCTTCCTAAGCTCCCGGAGCTTGGTCTCAACTTCAAGGCGCTCCGCCCGCTTGGCCAGCCGGATCAGCTCCCCCAGCTGCTGGATCTCGCGCTCCAGCTCCTCCCGCGTCTCGGCCGCGGTCAGGCGCTCGACCAGCTCCTCCTCGCGCTTGAGGCGCTCCCACTCCTCTAGATCCTCCAGGGCCTCCTCGTCGATCGCGCCCCGCTCGGCGAGCCACTGGCCCACCCGAAGGAGCTGCTTGAGCCGCTCCCGGCGGCGCTCCAGCGAGCGGCGGACGGCCCGGACGCTCGAGGCCAGCCGCCTCTGCAAAATCAAGAGGGCGAAGGCGACGTTGCGCTTCTCCTTGGCCAGCGCCTTGTTGTAGCTCTCCTCGACGTAGGCGGTCACGGCGTTGTAGAGCTCCTTCTCCGGGTCGCTCAGCCGATACTTGACCGTGAAGACCCGGCGGGGCGGGAAGAGGGGGCGCCCCTCGAAGTCCTTGAGGTCCTCCTTGAGGCGGCGCAGGAAGAGCGGGTTGTCCTTCTTCTCGACGGACTCCAAGAGCAGCTCCCGCGAGGCGAAGAAGCCCGGCTCCAGCAGGTCCAGAAACAGCCGGAAGTTCTCCGGGTCGCCGCGGTGGGGCGTGGCCGTAAGAAAGAGCAGGAACTGGCTCGTGCGCGAGAGCAGCTCCCCCAGGCGGTAGCGCTCCGTCTTCTCGGTCCTCTCCCCGTAGCGGTAGGCGGCCATCTTGTGGGCCTCGTCCACGATCACCAGGTCCCAGTGGGCCTCGGCCAGGGCGCTGCGGACGTCGGGCTTCTTGGCGAAGTCCATCGAGGTGATGATCTGGGAGTGCTCCCGCCAGACGTTGCGGCCCCAGGTGGCGTCCATGACGCCCCGATCGACCACCGTGAAGGTCTCGGCGAAGCGGTCCCGCATCTCGCGCCGCCACTGGTCCTTGAGGTGGCCCGGCACGACGATGAGCGTCCGCCGCACCAGCCCGCGGTATTTCAGCTCCTTGAGCAGGAGCCCGGCCATGATCGTCTTGCCCGCGCCGGGGTCGTCGGCCAACAGGAACCGCACCCGCGGGTTCTTGAGAACGTAGAAGTAGACGGCTTCGATCTGGTGGGGCAAGGGGTCGATCTGGGAGACGTTGACGGCGAACAGCGGGTCGAACTGCTGCGCGTAGCGGATGCGATGACCCTCCACCGCCAAGAAGAAGGCTTCGGCTCGGCCGCGGAAGTCGCGAGATCCCGCGCCGATACGGCGGACCCCTTGAAGATCCGCACGGGAGAGGACGCGGTCGTAGAACCCGCGGGTGCGGGTTCCCACCGCCTCGAGGCGGACGAGGTCGCCGAACGGGTGGACCTGAAGGACGCGGACGGGCTCCGGCCAGCAATCCCCCTCCAAAACGTCGTTGGGGCGGATCTCCTCCAAGTTCATCGCGGACGCCTCCCCTGGAAGGGATCATAAGCGGGGAGGAGGTCTGTCGTCTACTTTAAGGGTGCCCTTCTCGCTTGCTCGCTTGCTCTCAGGACCAAAAGAGCCGTCATCCGGCGAACTCGCTCAGCTTTGGGAACGAGGGGCGGGGTCAAGGCCCACTCCGTGGGATTCGGCTGATTAGGGAGGAAAAAATGCGGCACCTTGGTGGGCGGTGAGGGACTTGAACCCCCGACCTTCTGCACGTCAAGCAGACGCTCTGCCAACTGAGCTAACCGCCCTTAAACGCTGGAGGCGGCGCCCGGAATCGAACCGGGGTATGAGGGCTTTGCAGGCCCCTGCCTTACCACTTGGCGACGCCGCCCCGCCTCTCGCTTGTCGTTGCTAATTATAGCCCGCCCGTCGGGGCTGTCAACTCCGTGTTTGTCCCACGCCCATCCCGGTCCGCTATGATGCCCCCGAGGTGATCGCCATGAGCACGAGAACGCGGCCACATCGAGACGGCCTGCGCCTCCTTCGCTGGAGCGCGGTGGGCGCGCTCCTGGCAGTGGTGGCGCTTCCGGCGCTCCCGGGGCTTACGGGCCTAAACCGAGGACTCGGCCCCGGGCAACCCCTTCCCCCGCCCACGACGCTCACGATCTATCAGGGGCAAAACCTGGCGCTGGTGGAACAGCAACGCGCGTTGGAGCTGTACGCTCAG
>WFPR01000138.1 GCA_015487455.1 Candidatus Bipolaricaulota bacterium | reverse complement strand
GGCAATGGAACCCGAGCTGTGCGCAGATGAGCAGCGCTTCGTTGGGGGCTTTGATGAGACGACTATAGCACAGAACCGTGCCATCGGTGGAGAGGACGAGGATCGGCGTACGAGCGAACTCGGCCCCTTGAACTCGATCGCATAAGCTGTTCTTGGCCGTGCTGTCGAAGCGGTTGACTATGTGAAGGACGACGTTTCTAGCTTTCCGAGGGAAGGAGCCTATCCTCGGCAAGGATTCTGCAGCTTTAGCGATTTGAGTCCACACTCGATCCACGTCGTCCTGGGTGAGAGCTGGCTCTACAAGTCCAACAAGGAGCACGCCGTAGGTCCCTTCGGCGGACTCTTTATACGCTGTAAGGCAACCCTCAGTGCACGCTTCTTGCCATTCCAAGTTGATGGTCATTTGATCCCATCCACGGTCCCTCAATCTCGGTAAGAACTCATAAACAAAGAGTGCTACACGTAAGATGCCCTCAACACCTATATTCGTTCTTAGGTCAGCATCACCATTGTTCGCAGTGTAAGCCATCGCTGCTAAGTATCCCATTAGCTGATCCATACCCTTAACGCCTTTAGCAGAAAACCTACCTAGCATCCACAAGAGGCAACTTAAAGGGTCTTGAATGATAGGGGGAAATTCCCTGCTTTCTTCTGCCTTCTCTCGCTCTTCAGCGCAAGGCTGGGCGCTCCAAAGGTAAGGAGCGACCCAGCTTTCTATGAGTTCAGGGTCAACATTTCTCAGTTGGGTATACACAAATGGAGCAAGCGGGCCGAATTCTTGTATGAGAAATTTCATAGTCGACTTCAAGCCCTGAGATGCAAAGTCGAAGATAAAACGAGCTACCATTTCAATAGCTTCCTTGAAGGAGTTTGCGGGATCAGAAAAGTTATATTTGACTAGAAAATTCGCTATCTCCTCGAGGAGATCGTTGACAGCACAAGCCTCAGGAGCTTTCTTCCTACTGGCTGTTCTACACTTTGAGTGAGCATCTCGCAGGTTATTCATAGTACCGCTAAGCGAAGAAGCAATAGCATTATCTAAACCTTGTGCTAGGGCGCTCTTTGAAGGCTTTATCTCGGAAGGCATGGAGCTGCACCCGGCCAGGACCAGGAGGAACCCGATCCAACAGAGGGAGGAAAGCCCGACCCGCAGCCGCCGAGAGGAGGCCCGCATGAAAACCCTCCTTGGCCCTTTCCCGTCCGTGCGTATCGGCTTGGTGCAAAAGCCCTTTAGCAGGAAAAGGGGGAAGGGGATCGTCGTCAATCCCCCTAGAGGGATCTAGGGGCGCGGAGGCTCAAAAAGCTTAGAGCACGAACACGGCCGCGGCGATCACGGTGGTGAAGCCGCCGGCCTCCACCACGGCCGACTGGGCCACGCTGAACGTGCGCATCCCCCGGCGGTGCCCCTCGTCGTCGGGGACGCCCAGGGCGGAGGCCAACATCGAGGCGGCCAAATCCTCCGCATAGGCGGCGGCCTCCTCGGCGTCCTGGCCCGTCGCGTCGTACTCGGCCAGGTAGCCGTACGCCTTGGGGTCGAGCGGCTGGGCGCACCCCATCGCGGCCGTAATGCGTTGACCGGGCTCCTCGCTGCTGCGCCGGGCCATCACGCAGAAGACGATCTGCCCCGGCTGAAGCTCCTTGAGCCCCTCCTCGGGCGCCACGACCTGACAGCCCGGCGGCAGGATGCTCGAGACGGGCACGAGATTAAAGCGCTCGATGCCCGCATCCCGCAGCGCCAGCTCGAACGAGTGCAGCTCGTCGCGGTGGCGGCCGACGCCCTTGACGAGGAAGACCTTGCGCGGGACCAGCCCGCTGCCTCCACCTCCACCCCCCACGCCCACGCCAACGCCGACGCCGACGGTGCTCATCCGCTCACCCCTCTTTCGCGTGCTGAGCTTGAAAGCGAGCCCAGTAGCCGATCAGCTTGTAGACGAGCCGGGCGGCCGTGAACTCGGGCGCGTGCAGCCCGTCGACGGGGCACAGCTCGACCACGTCGCAGCCCACGACCCTCTTGCGCTCGAACGTCCGGCGCAGGAGCTGGAGCAGCTCGGGCCAGCTCAGGCCGCCGGGCTCGGGCGTCCCCACGGCGGGCATCGCCGCGGGGTCGAGCGCGTCGAGATCCAAAGTGACATAAACGCGCTCGGGCAGCGCCTCGATCGCGTCGAGGGCGGGCCCAAGCCCCGCGCGCAGCTCGTGGGCGAAGACCGTCTGCACCCGATCGCTCTGCTGAAGGAACTCTGCTTCCCCCTTCGACAGGCTGCGGACCCCGACCTGCGCCACCCGGCAGCCCAGCTCCAGCAGCCGCCGGGCGACGCAGGCGTGACTCCACCTCGAGCCCTGGTACGCGTCCCTTAGGTCCGCGTGGGCGTCGAGCTGCAGCACGCCCAGCTCCCCGTCATATTGCCCGTGGACGGCCCGGACGGCCCCGACGGTGATCGAGTGGTCCCCGCCCAGCACCACGGGCCACTTCCCGCCCTGCAGGACGTCCGCGACGACCCGCTCCACCCGCGCCAGCGTCCGCTCGGGCTCGACCGCCACCTCGAGGGGCGGGAGCGTGGCCACGCCGACGGCGCAGGGCTCGAAGCCCAGCTCCTCGTCGTACCACTCGAGCTGGGCGGACGCCTCCAGGACGGCCGCGGGGCCGCGGCGCGCGCCGGGGCGGTACGAGGCCGTCCCGTCGTAGGGCACGGGCACGATCGCCACCCGGGCGCGCTCCCA
This sequence comes from Candidatus Bipolaricaulota bacterium, assembly GCA_015487455.1. Classification (GTDB taxonomy): domain Bacteria; phylum Bipolaricaulota; class Bipolaricaulia; order RBG-16-55-9; family RBG-16-55-9; genus S012-72. The sequence goes on along the minus strand of WFPR01000138.1, from coordinate 2,072 downwards.
GCTCGCCAGCTCGGGGGGCAGCGCCGCGAACGCCGTGGGCGCGACGAGCCCCTCGTCAAAGAGCCCTTGGAGCGACCGCATCGCGGGGATCGCGCGATTATAGGGGGCGCGTCAGCGGCGTTCAACCAGCCAGCAGCGGACGAGGTGGTCGGGGCCGTGGCCGGGGAGGGGCGGCGGCGGCTCGGTGCAGCGCTTGAACGCCTTGGGGCAGCGGGGCCGGAAGCGGCAGCCCGCCGGGGGGCGCACCAAATCGGGCGGCGCGCCGGGGATGAACGACGGCAGCCGCGTCGAGTGCAGCCGGGGGAGGCTCGCCAGCAGCCCCTGCGTGTAGGGGTGCTCCGGCCTCAGCAGCACATCCTCAGCCGTCCCGATCTCGACGATCTGCCCGGCGTAGACGATCGCCATCGAGTCGCAGAGGTCGCTGGCCAGCGCGATGTCGTGCGTGACGAAGAGATAGGACAAGCCCAGCTCGCGCTTGAGGCGCTTCAGCAGGTTCATGATTTGGGCTTGGATGCTCACGTCGAGGGCGCTGGTCGGCTCATCTAAGATGACGAGCTTGGGGTTCATCACCAGGGCGGCCGCGATCACGACGCGCTGCTTCATTCCGCCCGACAGCTCGTGGGGGTAGCGATCGGCCACGTCGCGGGCGAGCCCGACGAGCTCCAGCAGCTCCTCGACGCGGGCGCGGGCCTGGGCCTTGGGGACGCCGTCGGCCAGCAGCGGCTCCGCGATCTGGAGCCAGACCTTGAGCACGGGGTTGAGCACGTTCATCGCGCCCTGGAAGGCCATCGAGATCTTGCGCCAGCGGACCCTTCGGCGGAACTCTTCATCGCTGAGCGCCATCAGGTCCTCGCCCTCCAGCACGACCCGCCCCGTGTACGTGTGGACGTTCTTGGGGAGGAGGCGCATCAGCGCCAGCCCCAGGCTCGTCTTCCCCGAGCCGGACTCGCCGACGAGCCCCAGCGCCTCGCCCTCCTTGAGCGCGAAGGAGACGCCGTCCACGGCGCGGACCGGGCCGCGGGGCGTGTCGTAGTACAGCTTCAGCTCCTTGACGTTCAACAGTGTGTCCATCGTCGTCGCCGTCATCGTCGCAGGCGGGGGTTGGCGATCGGCTCGAGGGCCAGCGCCAGCAGCATGAACGTCACGGCCGTAAGAACGATGAGCAGCCCCGGCGGGACGACCCACCACCAGTAGCCCCGGTACACCGCCCCCGTTCGGAACGCCCCCTCCAGCATCTGGCCCCACGTCGGCAGGCTCGGGTCGCCCAGCCCGAGGAAGCTCAACGTCGCCTCGGCCAGGATGGCCGACGGGGCGAAGAAGATGAGCTGGGCCAGCAAATACGGCGCCACCTGGGGCAGCAGGTGGCGGAACATGATCCGCCAGCGGGAGGCGCCCAAGCTGCGCTCGGCCTCGATGAGCTGGCCCTCCCGCAGCTGGAGGACCATCGAGCGGACGATGATGGTCAGCCCCGGCCAGCCGAAGACGACCAGCACCGGGATGATCACGAGGAAGAGCTTCGAGCCGAAGATGACCGTGAGGAAGATGAGCAGCGGCAGCGCCGGGATGTTGTTGACGACGTCGGCCGTCCGCTGGACGGCCAGGTCGACCTTCCCGCCCAGGTAGCCGCTCAGGATGCCCAAGGTGGCCCCCAGCGCCGTGGTGAGCAGCGAGGTGAGCACCCCGATGAGCAGCGAGACGGGGAACCCGAAGAGCAGCCCCTGCGCCAGGTCCCGCCCCAGGCTGTCCGTGCCCATGAGGCCGAAGGCCGTCCCGCCGCGGACGGCCTTGAGCGCCTCGACGCGGTCGCGCTCGTCGAAGGCGTCCATCTGGACGATCAGGGCGTAGCGGCCGGGCAGGGGCTCGAACACGAGATCGCCCGTCTCCGCCACGAGGGGCGTGCCGAAGAGGGCCTCGACGATGCGGCCGCGCAGCTCGCCCGTCGGGACGGCGGCGCCGAACGCCCGCTGCAGGAACGCCGCGACCTGGGTGCGGACCTGAGCATCTCCGCCCAAGTTGACGCGGTACGGCGACTCGGCGTGGCGCGCGTAGGGGGGCCGCTCGCCGAGTCGCCG
>WFPR01000137.1 GCA_015487455.1 Candidatus Bipolaricaulota bacterium | reverse complement strand
GAGCAGCTCCTCTTGGTTCAACGGTTCTACGGGCATTTTGGGACCTCCTTCGCCTCGCTTCGCTAGCTCACCTTCTCCACGTCCACCCGCACGTCGCGGTTGACCCCCGTCGGCCCCCAGTAGTTGAGCGCAAACTTCAGGTGCCCGTAGCGCACCAGCTGCGTCGGCTTGATGCGGATGGGGACCGTGGCCTGGAAGTTACTGCGATCAGGGAACTGATAGAGCTCCCAGCCGTGGTACATCGTGATCTGGCCCCGCGGGGCGTTCGGGTAGATGCGGGCGTTCGCTACAAGGTCCCCAAAGTCGTTGAAGACCCGGACCATGTCCCCGTCACGGATCCCGCGCTCCCGGGCGTCCTCGGGGTTCAGATACACCACGGGCATCCCGCGGTTGAGCCGGAGCATGTACTTGACGTCCCGCCAGGTGGAGTGGATGTTCCAGCGCCCGTGTGGGGTGTTCCACCGCAACGGGTACTTCTCGATCTCCAAGGGCGGCTTGTAGGTGGGCAGCTCTTCACCCAGCTCGATAAACCACGGGTGGTCGATGTAGAACTGCTGGCGGCCCGTGAGCGTGGGGTACGGGTGCTTCTTCTCCGTCATCCTCAAGAAGGGGGCGTAAGTCTTGCCCGGCTCGACGTCGCTCGTCCAGTGCTCGCTGGCGGCCTTGAAGCGCCGCGGCTGCTGGATCAGCTCATCAAACTGAATGCCCCGCGTCTCGTCGGCGTTGTCCAAGATGAACTGGGCCGCGGCCTTGTCGTCTACAAGCTTCCCATTGTCCGTGAACTGGGCCTCCAGCGTGCTCAAGTCGACCTCGACGCCGAAGTCCTCGTCGCGGTAGCGCGTGAAGCCGCGGGCCTTGGCCCGCTCCTCGATCTTCTTCGCTAAAGCGCGAAAGATCTGCCAGTCGCTCTTGGCCTCGAACATCGGCTCGACCGCGGGGGTGAGGGGGTGGATGAACGTGTGCAAGTCTGATGAGTTGAGGTCGTACTTCTCGTAGGACGTGGCCGCGGGGAGGACGTAGTCCGAGTAGAGGGCTGTGGCGTCCATGCGGTGGTTGATGTCCACGATCAGCTCGAGCTTGGGCCAGAGGTTGCGCAACAGCTGCTCGTTCCCCTTGGCCTGGTTGAGGTAGTTCCCGCGCCAGACGATCAGCGCCTTCGGATCGTCGTAGAGCTTGCCGTTTCGGCCCTTGGGGTAGAGGGGCATCCAGCCCTTCTTGACGCTTTCTTCGATGTAGGGCCAGGGGTCCCACTCCGTGCCCCTTAGGCGATCGTCGATCTCGCCGTGGACGTAGCTCCAGAGCGTCGTGTTCTGGAAGCGCTTCTTGGGGCGGGGGAACGCGAGCTTCTTCCAGCCCGCGATGGGCCAGATCTTCTCCTGGCCGACGTAGTGGTTGAAGCCGCCGCCGCGCTTGCCCACGTTCCCCGTGAGGGCCACGAGGAGAATCATCGAGCGATTGTTGAGGTCGTTGTGGTACCAGTGGTTCGTCCCCGCGCCGTGGATGATCATGGCGGGCTTCGTCTGAGCGAACTCACGGGCCAAGCGCTCGATGACGCTCGCGTGGACCCCGCACTCCTTCGCCATCGCCTCGGGCGTGAACTTCTCCAGCGATCGCTTGAGCAGCTCGAAGACCGTCGTGACCTCCACTTCGCCCTGCAGGGTCTGGACCTTGAACGTCCCCTCCAGGACGGGGTCGAGGTCGCCCAGCTCCAGCGTCTTCTGCTCGGAGCCCGTGGAGCCGGGCACGAGCCGGGCGCTCTGGGTCTTGCGGTCCCAGACGTAGAAGCGCTCCTCGCTGCCGTTCTCGGTGAGATCGCTCTCCCGCAGGAAGCGCTTGTTGTCCAAGCGCACCAGCAGCGGGAGGTCCGTCTGTTCTTTGACGTAGGGCTCGTCGTAGAGCTTTTCCTTGACGATGACGTGGGCCATGGCGAGCGCCAGGGCGGCGTCCGTGCCGGGCTTGATCCCCACCCAGAGATCCGCGTGGATGGAGCTGGGGTTGTAGTCGGGCGAGATGCTCACGACCTTGGCCCCTCGATACTTCGCTTCCCACAAGAAGTGGGCGTCGGGGATGCGGGTGACGTTGGGGTTGGAGCCCCACAGGACGATGTAGCGGGAGTGGACCCAGTCGGCGGCCTCGGCGGTGTCCGTCTGGACCCCCCAGGTGATCGGCTCACCCGGCGGGAGGTCGCAGTACCAGTCGTAGAAGCTGCAGATCACCCCGCCCAACAGCGTCGCCAGGCGCCCGCCCGCGGCGTAGGAGACGGGGCTCATCGCCGGGATGGGCGAGAAGAACGTCAGGTAGTCCGGCCCGTAGTCCTGAAGGATGTCGAGGATCTTGTCGGCGATTTCCGTGAGGGCTTGGTCCCAGCTGATGCGCTGCCACTTCCCCTCGCCGCGCGCCCCGGCGCGCTTTAAGGGGTACTTGACCCGCTGGTCCCCGTGGACGTACTCCACGTAGCAGGCGCCCTTGTTGCAGCCCCTTGGGTTCAGATCGGGGATGTCGGGGCTGATGGCGGGGTAGTCGGCCGCCTGCTCCTCGCGCCAGATGATCCCGTCCTTGACGAACACCTTCCAGGAGCACGAGCCGGTGCAGTTGATGGAGTGGCTGCTGCGGGCGATCTTGTCCCACGTCCACTTCTGGCGGTACAGATCCTCCCAGCTGCGGTAATCGCTTATGAGCATGGGCTCCGCTCGGGCCTGCAGGAGGAAGCGCAGGTCGAGCGAGAGCCCTAAGGCCGCGGCCCCGGCGGCCTTGAGGAACTGCCTCCGGTTGAGCTTCAGGGTCATGCCGGTTCACCCTCCTTGATGGGCCCTTGAGGAGTCCTGCCGCGGGAACGGCACGCCGCTGTGCTCCTCGATGAAGCGGAGCATCTCCCGGAGATCGTGGAAGTACACGGCCTCCCCGGTCTGCACGTGCTGAATGTGGCCCCGCCAACGGCCCTCCTCCTTCAGCGACGGCTCCAGCCAGAGCCGCACGATGAACGACGCCCGCTCCAGCTCCATGGCCATGGTTGAGCCAAACCCCTTTACCTCCACCCTAGGTCTCCCAGGAGGATCGTACCGGGGCGGGGTAACAGCTCGGTGACAGGGCAGACCCGAGTCGAGCTATGTTGTGGAGGGCGCGTCGTAGATCTGAATCTGACGGCGAGGCAACACTCGGGAGTTCAAGTCGAGCCGGGGTCGAGGTGCGGACGGTTCCGGCGGATGCGCTCGTAGAGCGCGCGGGTCTCGGGAAGGGGCGCGACGCCCAGCTCGCGCCGCAGCCGCTCCTCGAGCTTCTTGTATTGGGCCAGGGCCTCGTCGCGACGGCCCTCCCGCCATAAGTAGAGCATCAGGGCCCGGTGGAGCGCCTCGCGGCAGGGCTCCTGCACCAGGGCCTTGCGGCAGGCGAGCGCCGCGCCCGCGAAGTCCCCCTGCTCGGCGAGCCGCCGGGCCAGCCGCTCCATCAGCTCCAGGTACAGCTCACGAAGCCGCTCCCGCTCCGCCGAGCACCAGTCCTCATAGCGCTCCTCGGCCAGGAAGTCGCCGCCGTAGAGCGCCTCGGCCTCGCGGTAGCTGCGGAGCGCTTGGGCCACCAGCCCCTTGCGCTCCAGCGCCATCCCCTCCCGGACGCGCTCCTCGAAGACGTCGGCGTCCACCCAGAGCGCCTCGCGCCGCAGCCGGTAGCCCTCGCCCACGGTCTGGACGAGATCTGAGGGCAGCCCCAGCCGGGTCAGCTCGCGCCGCAGGGCGTAGACGGTCACCTTCAGGCGGGTGCGGCCCTGGTCGGGCGGGCTCCCGGGCCAGAGCGCCTCGACCAGCTGCTCGCGGGGGACGACCCGCCCCCGCTGCGTGAGCAGCACCTTGAGCAGCTTGACGGCCTGCTTCCGCGGCCAGCGCTCCCAGGCCACCCCCCGTCCCCCGACCACCAGCGCGAACCGCCCCAGGGTGAAGACCCGAAGCAACTCC
>WFPR01000136.1 GCA_015487455.1 Candidatus Bipolaricaulota bacterium | reverse complement strand
CCTCCGGCGGGGGCGCGCCCGCGCCGAGCACGGCGATGCTCTTCCTCAACGTCGTGGCGCAGGGGGAGCTGTCGGGGGCCGTCTTCCAGCGGGCCGACCTGCGGCTGGCCTTCTTCGCGAGCGGCCTGCGGCTGGACCTCACCTCGCTGCGCTGGGCCTTGCTGGTCGCGTTCACCGGGCCTCCGGCCGTCTTCTACGCCGGGGGCGGGTTGGGCGTCCTCCCGATCGAGTTCGCCACCGGTGGCGCGCCGCCCTTGCCCGCCGTCTTCCAGCTCGCCCCGCTCTTCCAGCTCGGCGTCGAGGTGCAGGTGCCGCCCATCGGCTTCTTCATCGACTTCACCTACGAGCCCATGCCCCAGCCCTTCCTCCACGGCTCCGACGGGCAGAACAACGCCGGGGGCACCTACACCTCGCTCGTCGCCTCGGCGGTGGAGCTGAACGTCGGCGTGTTGATCCACTTTTAGAGCGTAAGGCTGAAGGAAGGCTGGCGCTCCCCTCGCCGCCGGGCCTATAATCGGGCGCCATGATCGTGAGCATGACCGGCTACGGCGAGGGGAGCGCCCAGGGCGGGGGCTGGCGCGTCCAAGCTAAAATCAAGACGCTGAACCACCGCCATCTGGAGCTGCACGTCCGCGGGCTGGACGACTACGGCGAGCTGGAGCTCAAAGCCCGCGAGCTTTTGGCCAAGAGCTTCCATCGGGGGCGCGTCGAGGCGGCGGTCCAGCTCCGCCGCGAGGGCGACGCGCCCCTCGCCTTCGACGTCGAGGCCGTCCGGCCGTACTATTTGGGCCTCCAGGCGCTCGTGGGCGCGTTGGGGCTCGAGGAGCCCGTCTCGCTGGAGCACCTGCTGCGCGTAGGGGCGGTCAAGCCGCAGCCGCCCGACCCCGAGGGGCTCTGGCCCGTGGTGGAGCGGGCCCTGGGGCAGGCGGTCGAGGCCGCCCTGGCGATGCGGCGGCGCGAGGGGGAGGGGCTGCGGGCGGAGCTGCTCCGGCTGCTGGGCGCGCTCGAGCGCGAGCTGGAGGCCATAGAGGCCCGCGCCCGGGGGCTCCCCCAGCTCCAGCGGGAGCGGCTCCTCCGGCGCGTCGAGGAGCTGGCCCCCGAGCTGGAGCTGGACCCCCAGCGCTTGGAGCAGGAGGTCGTCCTCTGGGCCGAGCGCGCCGACATTACGGAGGAGCTGGCCCGCCTGCGCCTCCACGTGCAGGCCATGAGGGAGGCGATCGAGGGCCCGGAGCCCGCCGGGCGCCGCCTCGACTTCCTGGCTCAGGAGCTGAACCGCGAGGCGAACACGATCGCGGCCAAGGCCCGCGACACGGCGATCGCGCCCCGGGTCGTCGAGATGAAGGCGCTCATCGAGCGGGTCCGCGAGCAGGCGCGGAACGTCGAGTGAAAAAAAAATGGGCGACGGACTGCTGCGCGTGAGCCGGGACGGCTGGGTCGCCCGGCAGGAAGTCGTGGTGATCGCCCGGCCCGCCAGCCCGCCCGTCCAAGCCCTCCTCGATCGCTACGAGCGGGAGGGAAAGCTGCTGGACTTGACGGGCGGGCGGCCCGCGCGGGCTGTGATCTTCACCCGCTCGGGCCGGGCGGTGCTCAGCCCGCACCGCCCGGAGACGCTCGTCAGGCGCTTCCTCGAGCTGGAGCCCGATTCAGATTCAGACTAAGCCCGATGAAAAGGGGCTCGCTCTTCGTGCTGTCGGGGCCGTCGGGCGTCGGGAAGACGACGCTGCGACGCCGGCTGCTGCGGCGGGTCGAGGGGCTGCGCTACTCCATCTCCGCGACGACCCGCCCGCCCCGCCCCGATGAGGTCCACGGGCGCGATTATCACTTTTTGTCGAGGGAGGGGTTCGAGCGGCTCGTCCGTCAGGGGGCGTTCCTGGAGTGGGCCGAGGTGTTCGGGCATTTCTACGGGACGCTCAAGCGGGAGGTGCTCGCCCATCTGGAGCGGGGGCACGACGTGCTCTTGGAGATCGACGTGCAGGGGGCGGCGCAGGTGCGCCGCCGGGCGCCCAAGCTGGGCGTGCCCGTTTACTTTGTGTTCGTGCTCCCGCCCTCCCTCGCCGCGCTCCGGGAGCGCCTGGCCCGCCGCGGGACCGAATCTCCCGAGGCCCTGCGAAGGCGCCTCCAGGGCGCCCTTCAGGAGCTCAAAGAGGCCCCCAAGTTCGACGTCCTCGTCGTCAACGACGACTTGGGGAGCGCCCTGGCGGCGCTGGAGGGGGTCATCCGCGCGGCCCGCGCCCGCTCGAGCCCGAGCTCGACCCCGAGCCCAAGCGGGGCTCCCGCCCCTCGAGCAGGCGCCGGACGTTCTCGCGGTGCCGAGCCGCGCTCAGCAGCGCCAACGCGACCAGCAGGCCAACCGCGTCCTTCGGCGCCCCTAGAAGATAAGCCCACAGGGGGGCGAGCAGCAGCGCCGTCACCGAGGCCACGGAGGCGTAGCGGGTGAGCGCCGCGACCAGCGCCCAGATGCCCAGCGTGATCGCGAACGCCGGGAGGGAGACCACGCCCAGGATCCCGAGGGTGGTCGCCACGCCCTTCCCGCTCCGGAAGCCCATAAAGGGGCTCCAGATGTGACCGACGACGGCGAAGCCCGCGAGCCCGAGGGGCAGCCCCCAGAGCTGGGCCAGCGCGGCGGCCGCCGCCCCCTTGCCCGCGTCCAGCGCGAAGGCCAACGCCCCATAGGGGAGGCCCACGGAACGGGCCACGTTCGTGGCCCCGACGTTCCCGCTGCCGACCCGCTTGAGGTCGACGCCCTTGGCCCGCGCGATCCCGTAGCTGAAGGGGATCGACCCGAGGAGGTACGCCAGCAGCGCGAAGAGCCCCCAGAGCGCCCAGCGTTCCATCCCTCTCAGGCTCAGGGCGGGTGTGAGCAGGAGAGGGGGTCTACTTGCCCTCGCTGCTGCCCTCGCTGCCCTCGGTGGCCTCGGCGGCCTCGGCGGCGCTGGCGCTGTTCAAGCCCTTGCGCTGGAGGAGTTCGCGCAAGGTGATCCCCGCGTGCCCGGACTCCTCCGCGGGCTCGGCCTCGCGCCCGCCGACCTCGACGGCGGACGGCTTCTTGGGGGGCTCGGCGCCGACGCCGCGCTGGGCGGCGGCGGCGGGCTGCGGCTGGCCCTTCCGCTCGCTGGGGTGGGGCTCGTCGACCCGCCGCAGCGAGAGCCGCACCTGGCGCTTCTCCTCGTTGATCCCGATGATCCGCGCCCGGACCTTCTGCCCGACCTTGAGCACGTCGGCGGGCTTGTCGATTCGCTCGTCCGAGATTTCGGATACGTGGATCAGCCCCTCGATCTCGTCGGTGATCTTGCAGAAGGCCCCGAAGTCCTTCAGCTCGGTGATCTCGCCCTCGATGACCGTGCCGATGGGGTAGTTCTCGACGAACTTGATCCAGGGGTCCTCCTGCAGCTCGCGGAGCGACAGGCGGATCTTGCGCTTGGCCCCGTCGCACTTGATGACCTTGACGGTGACCTCGTCGCCCTCCTTGACGACCTCGCGGGGGTGCGCGATCCGCTCCCAGCTCATCTCGGAGATGTGCAGCAGCGCCTCGACGCCGGGCTCCAGCTCCACGAACGCGCCGAAGTCGAGCAGCTTCGTCACCCGACCCGTCACGATCGAGCCCTCGGGGTACTTCTGCTCGACGGTCTCCCAGGGGTCGGGCTGGGCGCGCTTCATGCTCAGCGAGATGCGGCGGTTCGGCTCGTCGACGTCCAGCACCACGACCTCGACGACGTCGCCCACCTTCACGACCTCCTTGGGGTGCTGGGGGAAGCCCCAGCTCAGCTCCGAGACGTGGACGAGCCCCTCGACGTCCTCCTCGAGCTTGACGAAGGCGCCGAAGTCCGTGAGCGCGACCACCTCGCCCTTGTGCTTCGAGCCCACGGGGTAGCGCTCGGCGAGCCCCTGCCAGGGGTCGGGGCGCGTCTGCTTGATCGAGAGCGAGATCCGCCGCTTCTCCCGGTCGACGTCCAGGATCTTCACCTTGACTTTGTCCCCGACTTTGTACGTGTTGGGCGGGGCGGGGAGGTCCTTCCAGCTGATCTCCGAGCGGTGCACCAGGCCCTGGAACCCCCCGATGTCGACGAACAGCCCGAAGTCGACGACGCTTTTTACAACCCCCTCGACGATCTGGCCGGGCTCGAGCTTCGAGAACAGCTCCTCCAGGCGCTTGCGCTCCTGGTCCTTCAGATATTCTCGATGGGAGACGACGATGTTCCGGTCGCGCCGGTTCAGCTCCAGAATTTTGAAGGGGACCTCCCGCCCGCGGAGCTTCTCGATCTCGGCGGGGAGGTCGGGGCCCAGGTGCGAGCCGGGCAGGAAGGCCCGGATGCCCTTTAAGTTCACGTGGTAGCCCGCGCCGGGGACGACGTCCTCGATGATGCCCATCACGGGCTCGCCCTGACGATACGCCCGCTCCAGCTCGTCGATCCAGCGGGCGTAAATTGCCTGCTTCTCCGAGACGAAGATGGTCCCCTCTTCCTCGTCGATGTACGTGATGATGACCTCAAGCTCGTCGCCCGGCCGGACGGGCTCCTGGCGAAAGGGGGCCAGCTCGCTGGGGCGCAGCTGCGCCTCGGACTTGTAGCCGATGTCGACCAGGATGACTTGATCCAGCACCTGGACGACGCGGCCCTTGAGGATGTCGCCCCGGCTGTAGAGCTGCACGTCCTTCTCTTCCAGGAAGGCCTCCATCCGGTTTTCCGTCTGCTCCATCACAACGTGTCACCCACTCCCGTCCGAGTTTAAAAGGCGGAACCGTCCCGATCCCGAGAGACGTCCTCCCATCATAGCGCTTCCGCGTAGCCGGTGCAACGAACGAACGTCCCTAACTCCCGGTCCCGGCGGCCTCGGCCCCGGCCCACCCCACCCGGTCGACGCGCGCCATGAGCGCCCGGGCGAGCCTCTCGTAGCGCTCGTGGCGCGCTTGGCGGGCCGTCCCCCCCTCGGCGCCCGTCAGGGTCAGGGCTTCCCGCTCCAGCGCCTCCAGCGTGAACGGCCGCCCGATGATCACGCGCACCTTGGGCCAGCGGAACGGGTATTTGGGCGGGTACGGGCCGTGGGCCTCGATCCTCACGGGCAGGAAGGGCTTCTTGGCGCGCTCGGCGAAGCGCACCGCGCCCACCCGGACGTGCAGGGTGGGCCGCGTCGTCCCCTCCGGGAAGATCCCCACGATCTTGTCGTCCTGGATGGCCCGAACGACCTTCCGGAAGTCCTCCATCCCGAAGCGTTCGCGGTTGATGGGGATCGCGAAGTACTTCACGAACGGGTAGAAGAGCGGGTTGCGCAGCAGCGTGTGGCGGGCCACGAAGTGGATGCGATGGCGAGGCCCGAGGGCCGCCAGCAGCAGCGGGATGTCCCAGTAGCTGCGGTGGCGGGCCACCAGCAGCACGCCCTGATTGGCGGGCACGTGCTCCCGCCCGACGACCTCCAGACGAAACAAAAGCTTAAGAAAGAGCGTCAAGACGGGGATGCCGAGGCGGTAGATGGCCGTCTTCACCCGCTCGGGCCAGGGCTCTTTAGCCCTTGGGCTCGGGGTCGCGTTCGTGCCCATGGCGCGACCAGCTTAGCGCCCGCGCTCCCGCGCTTCAACGCTTGGGCTGCGTTCCCGCAGGGCCCGCTCGACGAGCCGGACGGCCTCCTCGACGGTCTCCTCGGGCGTCTTGCCGGTGGTGTCGAGCACGATCGCGTCCGCCGCGGGGACCAGCCGCCCGAAGCCCCGGTCCCGCTCGTCCCGCTCCTTGAGCTCTTTGAGCATCTGCTCGAAGGACGCGCCGGGGCGCTCCCGCGCCCGCCGCCGCGCCCGCTCCTCCGGCGCGGCGGTGACGAAGAGCTTGACGTCGGCGTCGGGCAGCACGACCGTCCCGATGTCCCGCCCCTCCATCACCACGCCCCCGTCGCCCCGTCGGGCGAGGCTTCGCTGCAGCTCGACGAGCCGGGCCCGCACCTCGGGCCGCCGGGCGACCTCCGAGCTGAGGCGGTCGAGCTCGCGGGTCTGCAGCTCGGCTTTGGGGAGCGCGTGGCCGTCCACGACGGGCCGCCCCCGCTCGTCGAGCGAGAGTCGAAGTTCGCTCAACGAATAGCCCTTCTGAAGCGCCCAGGCCACGGCGCGGTACAGCAGGCCGGTGTTCACGAAGCGCAGCCCGAAGCGCTCGGCCAGCGCCCTCCCGAGGGTCGTCTTGCCCGCGCCCGCGGGACCGTCGATCGCGATCCGCAATGGCCGTCTTTGGACGTTCGCGTGCCTCACTTCACTTGGGCCCTTGACGACGGAGCCCTTCAAGGAGCGGGGCCAACACCCGCGAGGCGTTCACGATCTCGATGCCGAGCACCTCGCCGCTCTCCTCGTCGAGGTCCACGGAGACGCCGGGGATGACCTCCTCCGTGACCGCGGGACCGCTCCTCCGGTGGATGTAGAGCACGTCGGCTTGTTCGTCGTAGCGCACCCCGTCCCGCTCGATCATGCCCGTTGCCACCTCCCCGCCTGTATGCGACGCTCCTTCTGCCCTTCCTTCAGCGCCGAGACGGTGATCACGACTATTGTATCCCCTCGCTGCGAGAACACGACCGCGATGTCGCGGTCTTTGCCCTGATATCGGCGACGCCCGACGGCCATTCTGATCACGTCGCGAGCAGCACGCGATGCCCCGTCCGCGTGGGGCGGCAGACGAAGGCGCGCACGCCCGGAAGCTCCTTCAAAGCCTCCTGCGCCAGCGCTCGAGCCCGTCGTTCATCTTCCAGCACGGCGAAGTACGTCGGCCCGCTGCCGCTCAGCCCGAACGGCACGCCCCTTTTGAGCAGAAACCCCCGATAGCGGTGGAGCTCGGGCCGCAGCGCCAGCGCGGCTCCCTCTAAGTCGTTGAGGTAGGGCGAGTCGGGCGTTTCTGGCCGAAGCTCGTCGAACGCTTTATAAACGTCGCGGGTGCGGAGCGGGAACGGCGGGACGATCAGCGCGTAGACCTCCCGCTCCTCATGGCGGCTGAGGGGCAGGGGGAGGGGCTCCACCCGCTCGCCGCGGCCGCTCGCTCGGCAGCGCCCGCCCCGCAGGAAGAAGGGCACGTCGCTCCCGAGCGCCGCGCCCAGCGCCATCAGCTCGTGTTGGGGGAGCTCCAGCGCGAAGAGGGCGTTGAGCCCGGCGAGGACGGCGGCGGCGTCGCTGCTCCCCCCGCCCAGCCCCGCGCCCACTGGGATGCGCTTCCGCAGCTCGATCGTGACGCCCTGGCCCTGGGGCAGCCCGACGCGCTCGCGGAGCAGCCGCGCGGCCCTCACGGCCAAGTTCGCCTCGGGCGGGACGTCCAAGCTGAAAGCCTCTTCAGCGCGTTCAACGCGCACGTTCAGCGCGATCCCGCCGTCGGGGTCGGGGCGGGGGATCAGCTCGAGGGTGTCATAAAGATCGACGCTCTGCAGCACGGTGTCGATCTCGTGGTAGCCGTCGGGGCGCCTTCCCCGCACCCGTAGGCCCAGGTTCACCTTGGCGTAGGCGTCAACCCGGACGCGGCGCGCCCGCGTCCTCGCGGAGGTGGGGATGGGGGTTCTCATAGACGACCCGCCCGGCGACCATCACGGCCCGGACCCGATCGTGGCCCAAGAAGTACGGCAGCTGCTTGTAGTTGTCCAGATCGAAGACGACGAGGTCGGCCCGCTTGCCCGGCTCCAGGCTCCCCAGGGCGTGGGCGCGGTCGAGCGCCGCGGCCGCGTTGAGCGTGGCCGCCGTGATCGCCTCCTCCACCGTCAGGCGCATCTTCATCACGGCCAGCCCGATGATGAAGGGCATCGAGGCGATCAGGCACGTCCCGGGGTTGAAGTCGGTGCCCAGAGCGACGGGCAGCCCGACGTCGTCGATCATCGCGCGGGCGGGCGCGTAGGGCTCGTTCAGGGTGAAGGCCGTCCCCGGCAGCAGCACCGCCACCACCCCGGCCTCCTTGAGCCGCCGCATCCCCGTGGGCGAGACGTGCAGCAGGTGGTCCGCGGAGGTCGCGCCCAGCTCGGCGGCCAGCTCCGCGCCCCGCGTGTTGTGGAACTCCTCGGCGTGGATCTTCAGCTTGAGCCCCGCGCCCCGGGCCGCCCTCAGGACCTCGCGGCTCTCGGCCCGGCTGAAGAAGCCCCGCTCGCAGAAGACGTCGCAGTACTCCGCCAGGCCGCGCTTGACGACCTGGGGGATCATGTGGGTGATGATCTCCGCGAGGTACTCGCCCTTCTTGACGCCTTCGGGCACGGCGTGCGCCCCCAGGAACGTCGGGACGACCTCCTGGGGCAGCTCGCGGCCCAACCGCCGGATCGCCCGCAGCAGCTTCAGCTCGTTGGACGTGTCGAGCCCGTAGCCGCTTTTCACTTCAACGGTCGTGGTCCCCTGGCGGAGCATCTCCCAGAGGTAGCGCTTGGCCTGCTTGACCAGCTCGCCCTCGGACGCCTCCCGGACTCGCTTGGCGGTCGTCAGGATGCCCTGTCCGTAGGGCTCGCCCTGGCAGCGGGCCAGGAACTCCTCCTCGCGGGTGCCGGCGAAGACCGCGTGGGTGTGCGGGTCGACAAAGCCCGGCAGGACCACGCCGCGCTTGGCGTCGTACGTTTGGTCGCGCAGGCGGCCGCGCAGCTCGCCCATCTCGCCGACGGCCACCACCCGGCCGCGGGTGACCTTGACGTAGGCGTCCTCGACGACGGTGAGCCGACGCATGGCCGGGCCGCCCACGGCGCGGTCGCCCTGGGGGGTGACGAGCTGGCCGATGTTGACGACGAGCATGGCTCGATTATAGCTTGGGGGGCGCGAGGCTGTAAAATGGGGCCATGCGCGAAATCCTGGTGGCGCTCGGCACCCGGCCCGAGGCGATCAAGCTCGCCCCCGTCGTCCGCGAGCTGCGGCGTCAGGGCGTGCCCTTCCGCGTCTGCGTCACGGCCCAGCACCGCGAGCTGCTCGACCCCTTGCTTGAGCTCTTCGGGATCCCCGTCCACTACGATCTGAACGTCATGCGGCCCGATCAGGACCCCTTCCACGTCACCACGGCGGTGCTCCAGGGCCTGAAGCCCCTGCTGCGGGCCGCGAAGCCCGCGCTGGTGCTCGTCCAGGGGGACACGACCAGCGCGCTGGCCGCCGCGCTGGCCGCCTCGTACGAGCGAATTCCCGTGGCCCACGTCGAGGCTGGGCTGCGGACGGGCCTCAAACACAGCCCCTTCCCCGAGGAGCTCAACCGCCGCCTGATCGACCACCTGAGCGACTGGCTCTTCGCCCCCACGGAACGGGCGGCCCGAAACCTTCGCGCTGAGGGGATCGAGCGGGGGCGCGTCTGGGTGACGGGCAACACGGGCGTGGACGCGCTCCACATGGCCGTAAAAGACGAGCGCTTCGGCCGAACGCCGCTGCCCTGGCCCCCCGACCTGGCGCGTCGCCTCGGCCGCAGGCTCGTGCTGGTGACGGCCCACCGCCGCGAGCACCTGGGGGAGCCCCTCCGGCGGGTCTGCCGGGCGATCCGCGCGATCGCCGAGCGCCGCCCCGACGTCGACGTCGTGTACCCCGTGCACAAGAACCCGAAGGTCCGCGCGATCGTGCAGGAGGAGCTGAAGGGGGCGGAGCGCGTCTGGCTGCTGGAGCCGCTGCCGTACTTGGCGTTCTTGAAGCTGCTCGCCCGCGCGGAGGTGGCGCTGACGGACTCCGGCGGCGTCCAGGAGGAGGCGCCCTCGTTCGGCGTCCCGGTGCTGGTGCTCCGGGACGCGACGGAGCGCCCGGAGGGCGTCGAGCGGGGCCTCGCCCGCCTCGTCGGGACCGACCCCGAGCGCATCGTCCGCGAAACCCTCGCGCTGCTGGAGGGCTCCCGACCGGCCCGCGCCCGCGCGGCCGCGCGCCCCGCCAAGCGGCCCCGCCTGCTGGCGGCCAACCCGTACGGGGACGGGCGGGCCGCCGAGCGCATCGTGCGGGTGCTCAAGCGGGCGCTGTAGGCGCTGTAGGCGCTGTAGCCGCTGTAGGCAGCCCCCGGAGGCGCTTGGTCGCTTCGACGACGTTCTTCATCACGATCGTGGCCGTCATCGGGCCGACCCCGCCGGGCACGGGCGTGATCCTCGACGCCTTCTCCCGAACGGCCTCGAAGTCCACGTCCCCGACGACGCCCTCCTCCGTGGCGTTGAGCCCGATGTCGATCACGACGGCGCCGGGCTTCACCATGTCGGCGGTGATGAGCTTGGGCCGCCCGACGGCCACGCATAACACGTCGGCGCGGCGGGTGTGCTCGGCTAAATCTCGGGTCTTGGAGTGGCAGATCGTCACGGTCGCGTCGGCCCGCAACAACAGCAGAGCCAAAGGCTTGCCCACCACCTCGCTCCGCCCGACCATGACGGCGTCGGCGCCCCGCAGCTCGACGCCCGAAGCCTTGAGCAGCTCCATCACGCCGTAAGGGGTGGCCGGGATCAGGCCGGGCTCGCCGATCAGGAGCTTCCCCAAGTTCACGGGCGTGATCCCGTCGACGTCCTTGTCGGGGTGGATCGCGGCCCGGACGGCCTCCGGCTTGATTTGGGGAGGCAGCGGGAACTCCACGAAGATGCCCTCCACTTCCGGGTCGTCGTTCAGCTCCCGGATGCGCTCGAGCAGCGCCGCCTCTGGGATGTCCCTGGGCAGCGTCTCGCCGCGGAACTCGATCCCGAGCTGCTCGGCCAGCCGCTGCTTGGCCCGATAGTAGACGCCCGAGGCGGGGTCCTCCCCGACCCAGAGCACCGCCAGCGTCGGCACGATCCCCTGGGCCTTGAGCGCCTCGATCTCGCGCTTGAGCTCCTCCCGAATCCGCTTGGCGACGGCCTTCCCGTCGATCAGCGTCGCAGACATCTCACTCCGAGGGCTCCTTTCTTGCTTCTTCTTTTTTCTCCCCCTCTTCCTCTTCCGTTGGCGCTTGGGCGGCCTCGGCCGCCTCCTCCAGACGGCGCGCCAGGGCTTCCAGCTTGTCCTTGTAGATGCGGTCGAGGATGGCGTTGATGAAGGCCGGGGAGCGCTCCGTCCCGTACTTCTTGGCCAGCTCGACCGCCTCGTCGATGGCCACCTCCGGGGGCACGTCCGCGGGGCCGTGGAGCAGCTCGTAGATCGCCAAGCGCAGGAGGTTGCGGTCGACGCTGTGGAGGCGCTCGAGCCGCCAGCCCTCGGCCCGCTCCTCGATCAGGCGGTCGATCTCGGCCTGGTGGGCCTCGACGCCGCGGAGCAGCTCTAAAGCATAAGGGTCCCGGGGCCGCTCCTCGGGGTCGACCTCCCCGGTGAAGTCGCGCTGGAAGAGCGCCCTGAGGGCCTCCTCGCGCGCCTGACGCCTCGTCGCCATTTTTGCGTCGCGATTAGCGGAAGAGCATCGCGAACAGCTCGCGGATCTTCGCCCGAAGCTCCTCCGACTCCCAGATCCGCCCGATCAAGTAGCCCGCGACGGTCAAGATCAGCACGATGAGCAGCTGCGGGTACAGAATGACAAGGCCGACGAGGGCGCCGAGCAGCGCCCCCAGGACCGAGGGCGACAGGCGCACCACCTGCATCATGCCCGATCACGCTCCTCCTCGCGTTCGATGTGGAGCTGCTCCCAGGCCCGCCCGACGAGCCAGCCGGTGCCCATGAGCAGCGCGACGAGCGCCAGCGGCGGGTACAAGATCATCAGCGCGACGAGCAGCCCCGCCAGCGCCCCCACGAGCGACGTCGGCCAGCGATGCGGCTCGCTCGCGGGGCGGGCCGTCCCCTCCCTTCGGCTCGTCATCGGACCTCACCCCCTTCCCTCTCGTCGCCCTCCGCCCGCTTGTTGGTTCTCGCGCTCGCGATCGTCCTCAAGCTCACGCTTGGGCTGCCCCTCGCCCTCGGCTCCGCCGCCGGGGACCGGGACGGGGGTGGCAGCGGGCGCGGGAG
>WFPR01000135.1 GCA_015487455.1 Candidatus Bipolaricaulota bacterium | reverse complement strand
CTCCAGGCGCAACCCCAGCTCCCGGGCGTGCCGGTCGCGGTTCTGCAGCACCTGGCGCACCAGGGCGCGCCCCACGCCCCCCAGCCCCAGCTGCACCAGCTTCACGGATCTCACGCCCCGCGTCCCGCTCATGCGTCCGGCTCCTCCTTGTGGAGCTGGAACTCCCGATGGATGGCCCGGACGGCCTCGTCGGCGTCCCGCTCGCCCACGACGATCGAGAGGTTGTGCTCCGAGGAGCCCTGGGCGATCGAGACGACGTTGATCCCCGCCCGGCCCAGGGCCCCGAACGCCTTGGCCGCGATGCCCGGCGTGTTCCGCATCCCGGCCCCGACCACGGCCACGATGGCCACCCCGTCTTGAGCGTGAACGCGGTCGATGAGGCGCCGGCTCAGCTCGCGCTCGAACGCCTCCCGGAGCGCCTCCACGGCCTTGGGGGCGGCCGGGGCCTCGACCACGAAGCAGATGCTCTGCTCCGACGACGACTGCGAGATCATCAGCACGTTGATCCGCTCGCGGGCCACGGCCGTGAACACCCGCGCGGCCACGCCCGGCACCACGAGCATCCCCCGCACCTCGACGTTCACCAAGCTCAAGCCCTTGATCGTCGTGATCGCCTTCACGACCCGTTTGCGGGTGGGCTCCCCCACGATCCGCGTCCCCTCGGCTTGGGGGTTGAACGTGTTCAGGATGCGAAGGGGGATGCCCCGCTCGACCGCGGGGCGGATCGTCTTCGGGTGCAGCACCTTGGCGCCGAAGTACGAGAGCTCCGCGGCCTCCGTGTACGAGAGCTCCTTGATCGTGCGGGCCTCGGGGACGACGCGGGGGTCGGCGGTCATGACCCCATCGACGTCCGTCCAGATCTCGATCTCCTCGGCGCCCAGCAGCGTTCCCAGGACGGCGGCGGAGTAGTCGGAGCCGCCGCGGCCCAGCGTCGTCGTGCGCCCGTCCCGCGTGGCGCCGACGAACCCCTGCGTGACGGGGATCTTCGCGCCGACGAGGGGCTTTACGCGCTCCTCGACGCGCGCTTGGCTTTCGGCCATCAGGGGCTCGGCTTGGGTGAACTGCTCGTCGGTCACGATCAGCTCGCGGGCGTCGAGCCAGTGGGCGGGCAGCCCCCGCTCCTGCATCGCCGCGGTGGCGATCAGGGTCGAGAGGCGCTCCCCGTACGCCAAGACGGCGTCCAGGGAGCGCGGGGTCAGCTCCCCCAGGATCGCGAGGCCCTTGAGCAGCGTCTGAATTTCTTGAAAGTGTTTCTCCATCGAGTCGAGGAGGAGCTGCCTGCGCGTGGGGTCTTCTAAAAGCCCCTCGACGGCCTCTTTGTGCTTGGCGATGATCGCTTCGTCCAGCAAGCGAAGGGCCTCGGGCTCGCGGCCCCGGTGGGCCGCCTCGGCGCATTGAATTAAGGCGTCGGTGGTGCCCGCCAGGGCCGAGAGCACCACGACGGGCTCCCGACCCGCCTCCCAGCGGCCGCGGACGATCTCGATCATCTGGGCCATGGCGGCCGCATCGCGCACCGACGTGCCGCCGAACTTCATCACGATCATGCTCGTGTGCGAATCGAGCGCCGATTATAGCCGAGGCGGTCGACGTGGTACAATCGCCCCATGGGCGAGCGACGCAAGCTGCGGAAGAAGCTGGAAGCCCACAAGCGATCGTTGCAGGAACACCTGGCCAAGATCGAGGAGGAGAAGCGGCGCCCCAAGCCCCGATGGCACTTAATCCGGCTGTGGGAGAAGCACATCGCCAACATTCGGCGTCAGATTGAGAAGATCGAGAGGAGGCTGGAGCGATGAGCACCCAAGGCACGCAAACTCGGCTTAAGAGGCAGGAACTGGAGGAAATGCTGAACGTGTTGTGGGATGAGATTATTGAGGAAACGCAGGGGTTTTTGGCCGCCCTCACGCGCTTGCACAAAGCGGAACCACACTCCGAGGCGTACGACGAGCAGTGGGGGCGGATCGCGGCGGCGCTCTTTGCCCTCAAGCTCAAAGCCGACGACGCCTACAAGCTGATGGAGAAGATCGAGGAGCTGGAGCCTCAAGGGCAGGGGGAAACTCACACGTAGCCCTGCGCTCGGAGCAGCTCGGCGTTCAGAATCGCGGCCCCGGCGGCCCCGCGAATGGTGTTGTGGCCCAACAGCACGAATTTCACGCTGGTCAGGGGGCAGGGCCGCACCCGGCCCACCACCGTGGCCATCCCGCCCTCGACTTCGGCGTCCAAGCGCGGCTGCGGGCGATCTTCCTCCTCCAAAACGACCACGGGGCGCGCCGGCGCGCTCGGCAGCCCCAGCTCTTGAGGGAGCGCCCGAAATTCCCGCATCGCCCGCTTGATCTCGCTGATGTCAGCGTTTTCACAGAGCTGCACGAAGACGGTCTCGGTGTGCCCCTCCAAGACGGGGACGCGGGTCGTCTGGGCGCTCAGTCGCATGGGGTGCAGCTCGATCGCCCCCTCGGCTTCGACGAGGCGCCCGAAGATCTTGCGCGTCTCCTCCTCGATCTTGTGCTCCTCCTTGGGGATGTGCGGGATCAAGTTCCCCAAAACGTCGAGCGAGGGCACCCCCGGGTACCCCGCGCCCGAGACGGCTTGCATCGTCACAACAAAGACCTTCTCGACCCCGAAGGCGTGCTCGAGGGGCGCCAGCGCCAGACACAGCGCGATCGTCGAGCAGTTCGGGTTCGTGACGAGGAAGCCCTTCCAGCCCCGTCGTTCTTGCTGGGGCTTTATCAGCTGAAGGTGTTCGGGGTTGATCTCGGGGATGAGGAGTTGGACGTCGGAGTCCATGC
>WFPR01000134.1 GCA_015487455.1 Candidatus Bipolaricaulota bacterium | reverse complement strand
CGCCCTCGCCCTCGACCTCACCCCGCCCTTCGGGAGGGATGGCCTCCTTGCGGACGAGGACGGCGTCCCCCAGGGCCTCTGGGGAAACGGGCTGCCGGAAGACGTAGCGCTCGCCGACGCGCAGACCAAACTCCCCCCGCTCGACGCCGCGGCGCACCGCCTCCTCCAGCACGGCCCGGTCCTTTAAGATCGGCAGGTGGGGATATCGCAAGAAAGCATCATACAGCTCACTCAAGGGCTTTTCGGCCTCTTCTTTTGCCAAGGCCCGCAGCAGGTGGCGGGGCGCGATCCGCTCCAGCAGCAGCTCCCGGCCCTTGAGGTCGTCCAAGACACGCTTGGCGAGCGTCGTCCGCTCTCCCGTCGTGGGCAGCCCCAGGTCGTGGCGCTCCACCCCCTCCGGCCCGAGCTTGAACAGGCGGCGATAGGTCGCAAGCAGCTTGCTGTCTAAGGCGCCGTCCGCGTCGCGGAGGAGGTCCTCCAGGCGGCGCCGGTTCTCCTCCGAGAGCTGCTCGTAGAGGGCGCGGTCGTCGCGGATCGAGCGGAGTGCGAGATACCGCCGGGCCTGGCGATGGAGGTCGGCCAGGCTGCCGGGGTCGGGCGCCAGCACGAAGAGCGCGTTTTTATAAACCCGAAACGTCGTGCCCGCCCTCGCCAAAAGCTCCTCCGCGAGATCTTCGGAGGGCTCGGAGAGCACGGCCAGCTTCAGCTCCTTGGTGTCGGGGACGTCCTCGGGGGAGCGGGGCTCGAAATAAACCCGAAGCTCCCGACCCGAGAGCCTCTCGAGCCGGTCGCGCAGCTCCTGCCCGATCTGGGCTTGATCGATGACGCCTTCCCGCTCGACGACGATGCGGTTGAGGTTCGGCTGGCCGGAGAAGTAGTAGAGCCCTGCCTCCTCGTGCAGATACCAGAGCTCGTTCTCGAGGCGGTGGAGCGTGTCGCCGACGAGCGCGGGCGGCAGCCCCTCGCGGAGGACGGCCACGCGCAGCTGCGGCAGGCCCGCGCCCTTCCTCTCGCTACTGCCGCTGAACGAGTAGAGGAAGATCGCGGCGGCCAGCCCGGAGGCGACCCGGAAGCGGGCGTATTCCGAGCCGATCGCCCCGTCGAGGCGCTGGGCCTTGGCCTTCCCCTCCGGGTCGGCGATGTCGGCGTCGATCACGCTGTCGAACTCGCTCCCGATGTGCTTGACCAACTCCCGGCGGATGCTCGGGTTGGCCAGGTTGACGTGGGCCGACTGGATCAGGGGGGCGGGGTGGTCCCGCGCGTAGAGGTCGGCCACGATCTCGGCCAACAGGCGTAGAACCCCGCGCGTCCGCTGGAAGGTCGAGAGCGTCCCCCAGCGCTCATACAGCACGTCGATCAGCTCGGGGTGGAAGGGGTAGGCCCGCCGGAGGCGCTCCCGATACTCCGGCTCGCGCACCTCGTCGGGCACCTCGCTCCCCAGCCGCCGATAGAGCTCGAAGTATTCGTCGGCGACCCGCTTGACGGCCCGCTCGTCCCCGATGCGCTCGAAGAGCCGCGTGCGGATGACGTCGTAGATCTCCCAGCCCTTGACGGGTTCGTAGACCGCCTCCATCCGCCCGGCGATCCGCTGGAGCTGGTGGAGCGCCCGCTCCCCCTCCTCGCCGTAGGGGGCGCTCGAGGGCAACGTCATGACCAGCGCCGCTCGGGGGGCGACCTTGACGGCTTCCGTCAGCTCCTGGAAGAACGTCAGCACCTGCGTCTGATAGGCCCGCCCTTCTTCGGAGCTCCCCTCCCCGAGCTTCGTCGGGTCGACGCACTTGGCCGTGTAATGGGCGATCTCGTCCATCAGGAGGAGCACCGGCTTGCCCACCGCGTCAAAAAGCCGGTGTAGCCGGTCCTTGCCGGGCGTCCGCCGCTTCTCGTCGTGCTCCCTGAGCAGGTCGTAGTGCCCCAGCTGCTCGGCGATCTCGCCCCAAGGGGTCTTGCCCTTCAGGGGGTCGGCCGCCGTGCCGACGAAGACGGCCACCTCGGCGTCTGGAATTGCCGCGACGCCCGCCTCCTCCAGCGCCCGCCTCACCAGCTCGGCCTCTTGCGCCTCCTTCTCCGCGCGAAAGAGGTGGTAGAGGGCGACCAGGCTGTGGGTCTTGCCGCCGCCGAAGGGGGTCTGGATCTGGATGACCGGCTCGCCGCCCTTCTCCCCCGCCAGGCGACGAAGGACCGCCGCCAGGAGCTTGACCATCCCCTCCGTCGGGTAGGTCTTGCGGAAGAACGTCTGCGGGTCGCGATATTCCAGCGGCCCGCGATCGGCCAGGACGTCCGCCAGGTCCGCGGCGAAGGTCGACTCGTCAAACCCGCCCCGGCGGATGTCCTCGTGAGGCACCGCCACTTCGCGCCACGACGGAAGGGCCATTGTCCTCACTCCTCCTCTCGGTCTTGCCCTTGCTGTTCCCTTGCCCTTTCCTCAGCAAGCACCTTCTCAATCTGCGGGAGCAGCGCGGGGACGTCCTCCTGGACCGTCTTCCAGACGATCTCAAGGTCGACGCCGTGGTATTCGTGAATGAGCTTGTCGCGCATCCCCGCGATGTCCCGCCAGGGGATGTTGGGATATCGGGTCCGAAATTCTTGCGGAATTTTCTTGGCCGCCTCGCCTAGAACCTCGAGCGAGCGGATGACGGCGTTGACCGTCTTGCGGTCCTGCAAGAACTCCTCGAAGGTCATCCCACGGGTAAAGTCCAGCGCCTCGAGGGCGGAGGTCCGCATGTCTTCCAAATAGTCCAGGAGGGTGCGCCTCATACCTCGACAAGCTCCTTGAGGATCCGCTGCCCGATGTGGGGCTTGAGCGCCTGCCGCGTGACCAGTTCGACCCGGACGCCCAGCAGCTCGCTCAAATGGCGTTCCAGCTCGACGAACTTGAGCAGGCCGGGAGGGGTGGAGAACTCCACCAGGAGATCCAAGTCGCTCTCGGGCGTGGCCTCGCCCCGCGCGTAAGAGCCGAAGACGGCGATCCGGCGCACGCCGTATCGGGCCGCCAGCTCCGCCTTGTGCTCCTTCAAGATTTGCCGGATCTCCTCCAGCGTCCGCGCGGCTTGTCCCTTCTCTCCCGCCCCCATCTCTATCGCCTTGCAACCCCCATCTTACCTTACGGTTTAGTGCGGAAGTCTCCGCCTTCGTCTCAGCCGTCGAAGAGCCCGCGCTGGCCGGGGGTCTCTCTCACAGCTTCCCGCCAGCCGTAGAGCAGCCCCTGCAAGAGCTGTCTCTCCTTGTCGCCCTCCGGGAGCACGTCGGCCACGGCCTGGGCCACCCTTCGGAGGGGCTCCTGCGGATAGGGGCTTTGAACGAACAGCTCCTCCAAGCCCCGACGGTCGTTCCGCTCCCAAAGCAGCACCGCCTTGTGCAGCACGTCCACCATCGTTTCGCAGCGGCCCCTCTGCAAGAAGTCCCGATCCCGCTCCTTGGGGCCTAAGATCCGCACCACGTCCTTCTCCTTGCGCACGAAGCCTTTCCCGTCCCAGTGCTCCTCCAGCTGGAAGCCGACGCTCTGGGCGAGCTTCCTCGCCTCGTCGAACTTCACCTTGGCGTGGTTGTAGGCGAAGCGCCACAGGACGTAAAAGCGCGTCGGCGCGTCAACCCCGCCCAGCTCCGCGTCCTTGAGAATGCGCTCCAGGGCGAACTCCGCCACCACCTTCCGCACGTGTTCCAAAAGCTCCTTGACCGTCACCGCTTCGCCCGAGAGCTTCTCGACCCGCGAATATCTCCCGAACGCCTCCACCGCCGGACCGATGGCGCTCATGAAGAAGTCCGCGCCCCGGATGCCCTCCTCCCAGAACTGGGCCAGCTTCTCGCGCACCCGCCGCTCGATCTCCCGCCGCACCTCGGAATAGACGCCCACTTCGTCAGACGTCCGCTTGCGGCAGACCATGTAGATCGAGGAGGCCAGCGCCGCCGACTCCTGTGCCCTCAGCCGGGCCTGCATCTCGGTGTGGATCGGCCAGGAGGCCGTCATGTAGAGCCCGGCCTTCAGCAGGGCTTCGATGATCGCCTCCCAGGCGTCCGTCGTCTTGTGGGCGAAGACGATGACCGCGATCCCGTCGTCCTTCAGCACCCGGTGGATCTCGCGAAACGCCTGGGTGAGCATCTCCTCAAAGAAGCGTTTAGCCTCCTCGCGCCCGCCCTGGCGGTTCGGGTCGGCCACGATCTCCTCGGACTTGGGTGTGAGCGGCGTCGCGAAGAGTTCGGGATAAAGGTCACCAACGGTTCGCTTCAGCCAGACGTAGAAGAAGTCCGAGAGCGCGGAGTAGTTCACGTTGTCGTAGTAGGGCGGGTCGGTGAGCACGGCGTCGAAGTGGGCGGAGGGGAAGGGCATATGTGTGGCAGAGCCATGGATGACATTGCCTGAGCAAAAACTGTTTCTTGCTTCAAGCGCCAATTTAGTTGCAGTAATAACACGATCCAGATGCTCGTTCCAGTTCCCAGCGCTAGTAGCAATAGGCACCGTCTCGCCAAAATCCCAAGTCATCGGCAATGCCTGTCGGCTAAAGACTGTTCTCGTGCATTGCGCTACTGGTTCCCATCGTCCGAGAATATTTCCGATTTCAAGCACTTTATCAAGCGCTAATCCCAAATACGTCGCCACCGCCTTGGCGAACTCCGCCTCCGCGCCCTCATCCAGCATCTGGTCATAAGCCCGGCGCACCTTCTCCGCGAAGGTGATCAGCGCCAGCTTCTGCCGGGGGTTGAAGAGATCACCCCACGTAGGCATCCCATACATCGGAGGCCGGTCAACCTCGTGACAAGGCTTGATAATTTCCTCATCCGGCACCGGATCGATACCCCACTCCGCCCAGAGCTGCGCGCGCTTCGCCTCCAGGGCTTTTTCGGCCTCGCGGTAGGCTTCCAGGTCGCGCTCGGTGGGAAGCCGGTAGCGCTTGCCGGTCTGGCCGGGTTTGTGGAGCACGACGGTCACCATCCGCTGGCCCGCCCTCCCCTCGCGGAAGAGCCTTCGGGTTGTGGCCGCGTCGATCGTGCCGATGCGGCAGAGCGGACACTGCACCTTGGCCCGGCTCACCGTCCCCTCTGAGGGGTCGAAGTCGATGGCGTCTCCCTCGACGATCTCGAAGTCGACCCGCCTCTCCGCGCGGTTGGGGAGCATCTTGAGGGCGACCTTCTTGTTGGCCTTCTTGGCCAGCCACGTCTGGCGCATCAAGGGGATCTCCGCTTGGCACGAGGGGTTCTGGCAGGGGAGGGTGCGCGCCCAGAGATACCCGACGGGGATCGAGCCGTCCTCGTCGTGGGGATAGTAAGCGGCAAGCTCCTTGCGGGCCTCCTCCAAAACCCATTGGCCCCAGCGCCGGACGGCGTCCACGAGCCTTTGGCCGT
>WFPR01000133.1 GCA_015487455.1 Candidatus Bipolaricaulota bacterium | reverse complement strand
GGCTGGAGGCCGCGATCGCCTCCGAGCGCGCCCGCACCCGCCTTCGTCCGAGGCAGCCCCAAGGCGCCCGCTGCCCCCGGTGCGGCGCTCCCCTGATCGACCTTGAGCGGCAGGCGGTCTGCCCCCGCTGCTTCGCCGATCTCAAGACGAACTGCCCGGGGTGCGGGGCCGTCATAGGGGTCAACGCGCCACGCTGCCCCGCCTGCGGCCGCGCGCTCTCCGCCCGTTTCCGCTAATCCCCCTCGCTCCCCGCCTGCCCGCTGACAAGCGAAAGCCGCCGGTTGACACGCCCGCCCCCCGCCCGGTAGCATGAAGGGTGCCCCATGTGGGATAGACCATCCCACCAGGGGCGGGGAGGCGCGACGATCGCGATGCCGACGGCTGACCTCGGCCACTGGCCCACGGTCTACCGGCTGGTCTGGGCCTTGAACCGCAAGACGCTGGGGCGGCGCACCCTGGTGGCGCGCACCGGCATCACCGAGAGCACCGTGCGCACCCACCTGAACAAGCTCCGGCGGGCCGGGCTGGTCAAGATGGCCAAGGCGGGCACCTCGCTCACGGCCCAGGGGCTCGAGGCGTTCTCGGCCCTGTGGGCGGGCGTCCGCTGGGTCGGCGCCCTGCCCCTCGAGCCTTCGACGTCGGCCTTGGCCCTCGACCGCCACAACGCCGCGGCCCTCGTCGCGGGAGCGGCCGACAAGCTCAAGGAGAGCTGGCGCTACCGCGACGCGGCCGTGCGCGAGGGGGCCACGGGCGCCCTCCTGCTCGTCAAGCGCCCCGAGGGCTGGGCCTTCGGCGACGAGCCCCACCCCCAGCCCCTGACGCTCGGGGCGCGCTACCCGGAGGACGCCGCCCACGTCGAACGGGCGCTGTCGGAGGCGGGGGCGCGGCCGCAGCCGGGGGACGCGCTCCTCGTCGCCTTCGGCCCCGACCCTCAAGCCGCCCGGGCCGGGCTCTGGCGCGTGATCGTCGAGCTGTTCCCGCCCTCGACGGAAACGGAACCCCATAAAGGAGGCTGATCGTCGGTGCGGCGAGCGCGACCGCTTCATCTACGTCGTCGGCTGCTGAGTGGGCTGCTGGCCGTCGGGCTGGCGCTGGGACTGGGGCTGGGGCTGCTCCTGCTGGGGCCGGCGCTGGCCCAGACGAGGGTCGTCCTCGTCGACGACCGGGGCAAGGAAGTCGAGGTTCCGCTGCCCGTCGAGCGGATCGTCGTGGCCGGGACGCCCCTGTACACGGAGGTCCTCGTCGACCTGGGCGTAAAAGACTTGATCGTCGGGGTGACGGAGTCGCCGAACAACCCCCCCGAGGTGGCCGACGTCCCCCGCGTGGGCACGCCGTTCCAGCCCAGCGTGGAGGCGATTTTGGCGTTGGAGCCCGACGTGGTGCTGGGGGCGATCGGCGACGTGCGGGAGCAACTGGAGGCCGCCGGGCTGGTCGTCGTGACGCCCGTGCTCTTCATCCAGAGCCTGCCCGACGTCTTCCACATCGTCGAGGTCGTCGGGCTGATCACGGAGCGGAGCGTCGAGGCGGAGCTGCTCATCGGGCGGATCAGCGAGCGGATCGTCGCGGTCGAGAGCCGGGTGGTGCAGCGGGACCGGGTGCGGGCCGCCTTTCTCTTCGCGCCGCCGGGGCTGGCGCCCTTCGCCGTGGGCCGCGGCTCCGTGGAGGGCGAGCTGCTGGCCCGCGCCGGGGCCGAGAACGTCTTCGCCGACGTCGAGGGCGTCCAGCAGGTCAGCTGGGAGGCCGTGGTGGAGCGCAACCCGGCCGTGATCTTCACCGACCCCGCCCAGATCGAGACCGTGTTGGGCAACCCGCTGCTCCAGGACGTCGAGGCCGTCAAGGCGGGGCGGGTCGTGGGGGTCAAGGCCGCCTCGCTGACGTCGACGCGGGTGGCCGACGCGTTGCGGCGCATGGCCCAGGCGCTGCACCCCGACGCCTTCGCGTCCCCTTGAAGCCACCATGCAGGCCGCTCGGGTCGCGCGAACGAGCCCACGCGTCCGGGCTCAAGCTCGAGCGCGCGTTCGAGCCCCCGCGCTCGGCGCGCTGGCGGGGCTGGGCGCCCTCCTGCTGATGGCGTTCGGGCTGGCGATCGCCCTCGGCCCGGTCGCCGTCCCGCCCGCTGAAATTGCGGCGTGGCTGGCCCACAAGCTGGGGCTGAGCGCGGGGGGCGACTTAAGCATCCCGAGGGCGCACGCGCTCATTCTCGAACGCGTCCGGCTGCCCAGGGCCTCGGCGGCCCTGGGCAGCCGGACGCGTTCGAGAATG
>WFPR01000132.1 GCA_015487455.1 Candidatus Bipolaricaulota bacterium | reverse complement strand
GGATCGAATTGAGCCCCGCCCGCGCTCGTGGGACAATAGGAGAGGGAGGACAACGAGGACGAGAACGAAGGGAGAAGGGATGATGGCCATGGAGAACGGAAACGGAGGACGTCCGCACGACGGAGGAGCCGGAGGAGGCGCCGGAACGGCCCTGGCCGAGCTGCTGGCCCTGCGCCCCGTCGCCCACAGCTACGGGCCCTTCACCCTGGAGACGGGCCGGGTGGCCCGCCAGTCCGACGGGGCCGTGCTGGTGACCTTCGGCGAGACGAAGATCCTGGCGACGGTCAACCGGGCCGAGGCCGACGAGGACGTGGACTTCTTCCCGCTGACCGTCGACTACGAGGAGCGCTTCTACGCGGGCGGGAAGATCCCCGGCGGCTTCTTCAAGCGCGAGGGGAAGCCCTCCGAGGAGGCCGTCCTGAACGCCCGGATGATCGACCGGCCCATCCGGCCGCTCTTCCCCGAGGGCTACCGCGAGAAGGTCCAGATCATCGTCACGGTGCTCTCGGCGGACAAGGACCACCCGCCGGAGATCGCGGGCCTGCTGGGGGCCTCCGCGGCTTTAATGCTGAGCGCTGCGCCCTTCCTGGGGCCGGTCGCGGGGGTGCGGGTCGGCCTCGTCGACGGGCAGCTCGTCGTCCACCCGACGGCCCAGCAGCGCGAGGAGGGCCGCATGGACATCGTGGTCGCGGGCACGGAGGAGGCCGTCACCATGGTCGAGGGCCACATGGACGAGGTGCCCGAGGCCACGGTGCTGGAGGCCATCCGGCTCGCCCACGAGGAGATCAAGCGCCTGGTGCGGTTCCAGCGCGAGTTCTTGGAGAAGGCCCCCGCCAAGCCCAAAGTTGAAGTGCAAGTCCCGGAGGGGCTCGACGAGCTCAAGCGGGAGCTCAAGGAGCTGGTCTGGGGGCGGTTCGAGGAGCTGTGGGGGCCGATGCTCAAGAAGGAGCGCGAGGCCAAGGCCGACGCGATCCGCGACGAGACGATCGCCCAGCTCCTCGAGCGCAAGCAAGCCGAGAACCCCGAGCTGACGGAGGCGGAGCTCAAGGCGCTCGAGAAGCGGCTCAAGGCGCTCTTCAAGGAGCTGCTTCGGGAGTTCGTGCGCACCGAGACGCTGAGGCGCGGGGTGCGGATGGACGGGCGGGCGCCCGACGAGATCCGCCCGCTGCACATCGAGGTGGGGGTGCTGCCCCGCGTCCACGGCTCGGCGCTCTTCACCCGGGGCGAGACCCAGAGCCTCGGGACGTGCACCCTGGGGACGACCCGCGAGGACGTCCAAATCATCGATTTAATGCTGGAGGAGGGCCAGAAGCGCTTCATGCTCCACTACAACTTCCCGCCCTACTGCGTCGGCGAGGTGGGGCGGCTGGGGCCGCCGAAGCGGCGCGAGATCGGCCACGGCCACCTCGCGGAGAGCGCCCTCGAGCCCGTCATCCCCAGCGAGGAGGAGTTCCCGTACATCATCCGCGTGGTGTCGGAAATTCTGGAGTCGAACGGCTCCAGCTCGATGGCCTCCGTCTGCTCCGGCTGCCTGGCGCTCATGGACGCGGGCGTGCCCATCAAGAAGCCCGTCGCGGGCATCGCGATGGGGCTCATCGAGGAGGGCGGCCGGGCGATGGTCCTGACGGACATCGCCGGCTTTGAGGACGGCTTCGGCGACATGGACTTCAAGGTCGCGGGGACGGCCGACGGGGTCACGGCCTTCCAGCTGGACGTCAAGGTGGAAGGGGTTTCGGAGGAGCTGCTGGCCCGGGCGATGGAGCAGGCCCGCCGGGCGCGCCTCCAGATCCTGGAGGCGATGACGTCGGTGCTGCCCGCGCCGCGGCCGCACCTCAGCAAGTACGCGCCGATCCTCGAGATCCTCAAGATCCACCCGGACAAGATCGGGCTGGTCATCGGCCCCGGCGGCAAGACCGTCCGGCGGCTCCAGACGGACTACGACGTGGACATCGACATCGAGGACGACGGCACGATCAAGATCTCCGGCTCGGACGCCGAGGCCATCCGCAAGGCCAAGGCCGAGATTGAAGACCTCACGCGCGACCTGCAGGTCGGCGACCGCCTGGTCGGGCGGGTGATCCGCATCGAGCGCTTCGGGGTGTTGGTGGATCTCAAGCCCGGCGTCGTCGGGCTGATCCGCCCGCCGGACTTCGGGCTCAAGCCGGGCCAGCGGTTCGACGAGGTCGTCAAGATCGGCGACGAGATCGAGGTGGAAGTGATCGAGATCGACCCGCTCGGACGGCCGAACCTCAGGCGCGTGGTCCACAAGCCGCCCATCGAGGTCGGGAAGCGCTACCCCGGCCGGGTGAAGGGGCTCGCCGACTACGGCGCCTTCGTGGAGTTCAACGAGGGCGAGCAGGGGCTCATCCACATCTCGACGCTCAAGGTGAACGGCCAGCGGGTCCGGCGGGTCGAGGACGTGCTCCGGCCGGGCGACGAGGTGGTCGTGGAGGTCGCCCGCATCGACGAGAAGGGCCGCTACAGCCTGGTGCTCGTCGAGGGCGGCCGCAAGCCCCAGCCCCAGCGGCCCAAGCCGCAGCCGCCCCAGTCGTCCCCGCCGGGCGGCGCGCCCGGCGCCAAGCCGCGCTCGGGCTCGAGCTCGAGCGGCGGGGGCGGCGGCGCCGGGTTCAAGCTGCGGGAGAAGCTCGGCGGCCGCCTCCAGGGCCAGCAGCCGGGCCAGCGCCGGAACGACGACGCCCGCTGATGAACGAGCTCTACCCCGGCTGTTACGGCGCGACGCTTGCCAACGGCCTGAGGGTGCTGGTCGAGCCCCGGCCCGACCGGCCGCTGTCGCTGGGGATCTGGGCGCGGCTGGGCAGCCGCGACGAGCCCGCCGAGCGGGCGGGCATCACCCACTTCCTCGAGCACATGGTCTTCAAGGGCACGACCCGCCGCACCGCGTTTCAGATCTCCGAGGAGATCGACGCGCTCGGCGGCTACCTCAACGCCGTCACCTCGAAGGAGTACACGGCCTACTACGTCGACGTGCTCCCCGAGCACCTGGAAGCCGCGCTGGACGTCCTGGCCGACCTGGTGAGGAACCCGCTCTTCCGCCCCGAGGACATCGAGCGGGAGAAGGGCGTGGTGCTCGAGGAGATCCGCATGCAGGAGGACGACCCCCAAGATCGGGTCTTCGAGCTGTTCATGGAGAGGCTCTGGGACGGCGACCACCCGCTGGCCCGCCCGATCACGGGGCGCGCCGAGACCGTGAGCCGCTTCACCCGCGACGACCTGCTGGAGCGGTTCGCGCTCTACGACGCCGAGAGGCTCTTCGTGGTGGCCGTCGGGGGCGTGGAGCCAGAGCGGGTTTACAAGGCCGTGGAGGCCCAGCTGGGCGACCTGGGCGTCGCGCCCAAGGCGCTCCCCGGGCGCACGCCGCCCACCCCGCGCGGCGGCCTCCACCTGGAGGATCGCGACCTGCAGCAGGCCCACGTCTGCCTGGGCACGGCCGGGGTGAGCCAGCACGACCCCCGGCGCTACGCCCTCGAGCTGCTGAACGCGATCCTGGGCGGCGGGATGAGCTCGCGGCTGTTCAAGCGCATCCGGGAGGAGCTGGGGCTGGCCTACGCCGTCGTGAGCAGCGCGAGCTACTTCAGCGACTGCGGCTCCTTCGCGATTTATTTGGGCACGGAGCCGAAGAACGCCCCCCAGGCCGTCGAGATCTGCCGCGAGGAGATCGAGAGGCTCGTCCGGGAGCCCGTGCCCCCCGACGAGCTCGAGCGGGCCAAGGAGAAGCTCAAGGGGAACCTGCTGCTGGGGCTGGAGGGCAGCCACGCGCGGATGATGCGCCTGGGCGTCTCCGAGATCTACGGCACCCACCGGCCCCTCGACGAGGTGCTCGCGCGCTTGCGGGCCGTGACCGCCGAGGACGTCCAGCGCCTCGCCCAGGACGTGTTCGGGCGGAACGAGCTGCTGCTCGCGGTCGTCGGCCCGGCGCGCGAGCTGACGGCCCTTGAGCGGGCGTTCCCCACCGCCCTCTCGCGCGAGTGAGCAGCACGCATCGCTCGAAGATCGAAGATGAAGATTCTTCACTTGGCGGACACGCACATCGGGACGCGGCAGTACGGGCTCGAGGTCCGGCGGGCCGACTTCTCCAAGGCGTTCCAGCAGGCGATCGAGATCGCCATTCACGAAGGCGTGGACGCCGTCGTCCACGCCGGGGACCTCTTCGACGACCGCTACCCCACGGCGGAAGATTTGCACGAGACGCTCCGCGCGCTCTTCCTGCTGAAGGAGGCGGGCATCCCGTTCCTGGGCGTGGTGGGCAACCACGAGCAGCGGCGCGGGGTTCAATGGCTCGATCTCTTCGCGCACCTGGGGCTGGCCGTGCACTTGAGCGCGGAGAGGCCCCACGAGCTGGGCGGGGTGCCCTTCTGGGGGCTGGACTACGCCGGGCGGCGCTCCCCAATCGTGCGGGAGCGGCTGCCCCGCTGCGACGACGGCGTGTTGGTCGCGCACCAGATGCTCGACCGGGTGCAGCCCCAGGGCGAGCTGGCCTTCGAGGCGCTGCTCGAGACGGGCGCCCGCGTGGTGCTGCTGGGCGACTACCACGAGCACGAGGTCTGGCGCGAGTCGGGCCGCTTGATCACGTATTCGGGGAGCACCGAGCGCTGGAGCCTGGACGAGAAGAAGCCGCGCGGCGTGAGCGTGATCGATCTGGAGGCGGGCGTCCTGGAGCGGCGGCGGCTCGAGACCCGCCGCTTCGTCTACGTCCCGCCGGACGAGGACCCCCTCAGGGAGCTTGAAGCCCGCCGCGCCCAGCTCAAGGGGGCCGTCGTCTGCGTGTACCTGGGCGACGGCTGGGAGGGGAGCGTCCAGGCGATCGAGGAGCGGGCGCGGGCGTACGGGGCGCTGGCCGTGCGCGTCCGGGACCGCCGCGAGCGGGCGCTCCTGGCGCTCGACCCCCTCGATCCCGAGGGCGCCGAGGGCGAGCCGGGCCTGGCCGTGCAGCTCGAGTTCGGCAACCTCGACGCGCTCCTCTCGGAGCGGCTCGCCCAGCGCCAGCTCTCGGAGCTGGCCCGCGAGATCGACGCGATCATCCGCGACCCCAGGGTCGCCGACTCCAACGTCGACGCCGAGGTCACTCGGCTCCTCGAAGCTTCCCTCCAGCACGAGGAAGCGTCCTGAGCCCCGCCCCTCTCGATCTCGAGGGCCATCTGTCGTTGTCGCGTCGCGCGCCCGCCCGCTATACTCAGCCAAGACGCGATGGCCAAGGGAAAGGGGAAGAGGGCCAAGGAGCGCAGCCTGCTGGACCTGCTCACCCCCCTGGAGGCCGTCCTCGAGGCCGAGGCCGAAGCCGATCCCGATCGCGATCGCGATAGAGATCGAGAGCGCGATCGGGATCGCCCTCCGACGCAAGGCAAAGCACAAGGCAGAGCCGTTGCCCGTGACGTCGCCCGCACGACGCCCGCCCTGCGCCTCGAGGCCCTCGAGCTCGAGAACCTTTGGTGCTACGAGCGCGCCCAGGTCGCGTTCGAGGAGGGCCTCACGGTGATCGCCGGGCCGAACGGCTCGGGGAAGTCTTCGCTGCTGGAGGGGATCTTCTTCGCGCTCTACGGCAGCAAGGCCACGCCCGCCATGGACCGCGGGCTGGGCGACGTTCTGCGTTTGGGGGCGGAGCGGGGCTGGGTGCGGCTGACGTTCCGCTACGGCGACCACCGCTACGAGGCGGGGATGGGCCTGCGCCGCCGCAGGGACGGGGCGGTCGCCAGCGACAACAAGCTCTGCTACCTCAAGCGCTTGGACGCGCAGGGGCGGGAGGAGTGGGCCGAGGTCGGGGTCGAGCGGGCCACGGCGGCCGTCGAGCGGCTCCTCGGGATGACCCGCGACGACTTCACCCACTGCGTCTACGTGCGGCAGGGCGAGATCGACCGCCTGATCCGGGCCTCGGGCGAGGAGCGCAGTCGCATGATCGACCGCCTCCTGCGGCTGGAGAAGCTGGACCGCTACGGCCAGCGGGCGCGGGAGGGGGCCCGCCGGGCGGTGGGCCGCCAGCGGGACCGCCTCGAGGGACAGATCCAGCGGCTGCGCGAGGAGGTCGAGCAGCTCGAGCGCGAGGGGCTGGAGGCCCAGAAGCGCGCCCTGGACGAGGAGCTTTCTGAGCTGCAGGCGCAGCTCGAGCGCCTGGACGCCGCCCTGGCGGAGCGCGAGGGCCAGCGTAAGCTCCTCGAGGAGCAGCTCCGGCGCCTCGAGCAGCAGCGCCGCGAGCTCCACGACCTCGCCGAGGAGCTCGAGAAGAAGGCCCAAAAGCTCAAGGAGGCCGAAAGGCAGCATCAGGCTGTGGAGGATGAAATCCACGAGCTGACCCGGGAGTACAAGCGGCTGGAGAAGCAGCTCGGTCGGCAGCTGGCGGAGGCGGGCCTCGAGGCCTCCCAGGTCAAGGCCGCGATCGCGGCCCTCCGCGGGGCCGAGGGCTGGGAGGACGTCCCGCCGCTCAAGAGCGCTTTGGAAGGGCTAAAGGCCCGTCAGGCGGAGGCCCGTCAGGAGCGGCGCCGCCTAGAGGAGCGCTTCGAGCGGGAGCGGCGGGCGCTGCAAGGGGAGCGGGAGGCGCGGCAAGCCCGGCGGGCCGCCCTCCAGGAGCGCCAAGCGCGCCTTCAAGAGGAGCTCCGCGAGATCGACGAGCTGGTGAGGCGGGGCCGCTGCCCCGTCTGCCGCCAGCCGGTGCGCGCCGCCACGGTGCAGGGGGAGCGCCGGAAGCGCGAGCAGTCGCTCCAGGAGCTGCAGACGTCCCTGCGGCAGCTCGAGGCGGAGCTCCAGGCCCTCGACACCAAGCTCCAAGCCCTCGAGCGAGCTCGACGGGAGGGGCTTCAGCGCCTCGACGAGGCGCTCGAGGTCGTCGACGAGCGCAAGGAACGGCTCGATCGGGCGAAGGATCTGGCCGCGCAGCTCATCGGGGTCCGGGAGCGGGGCCGCGAGCGGCGGGCGCTGCACAACCAGCTCGTCAACGCGATCAACGAGCTGGCCGACGACGTCGCCCGGCTGCGGGGGCGGCTCGCGGAGAAGCGGGCGCAGCTGGGCGACCCCCAAGCGATTCAGGAGAAGCTCAAGGGGCTGGAGCAGACGGTCCAGAGGCTGAACGCTCAGCGGGCCGAGCTGCAGCGCCGCCAGCGCGAGAGGGTCGAGGAGCACGGCCAAGTCGAGCAGAAGCTCCAGCGCTTGGAGCGGCTGCGCGCCGAGCTGGACCGCGCCCGGCGCCGGCACGAGCGCCTCGGCAAGCTGCAGGCCGAGGTCGAGGAGCTGGCCGAGCTGTACGGCGGCGTCAAGCGCGAGCTCCGCCAGCGGAACATCCGGGCGCTCGAGGCGTACCTCAACCGCTTCTTCACGCTGATGGACTCCGGGGCCAGCTATCGCGGGGTGCGGGTGGGCGACGACTACGAGATTGAGGTGCTGCTGCGGGACGGCGGCGCCATCCGGCCGGAGCTGCTCTCGGGCGGCGAGCGGGCCCTCATCAATTTGGCGCTGCGCTCGGCCGTCCACCAGGTGCTGGCCCAAGCCGCGAGCCGCCTGCCGCTCATCTTCGACGAGCCGACGATTTATTTGGACCGCGACCGGGTGCAGCGCTTGAGCTTCCTGCTCGACGAGCTGGGGCGGCGGGTGGGCCAGGTGATCGTCGTCTCGCACGAGGCCGGGCTCGTCGAGGGGGCCGACCACGAGTACCGCACCGAGAAGCGCGGGGACAACACCAGCGTGATCTGGCGGGTCCGCTAGCGCCCGGCCCTGACTGGCCGGGATGTAGAGTAGAAGAATAGAATCGTGGGGCGGGCAAAGAGGCTGCGACAAAAGATCGCCCGATGGGAGCAGCTCATCGCCGAACACCGGGAGAAGATCGCCCAGGAGCGGGCCAGGCCGCGGCCCCGACAGGAGCTCATCGAAAAGTGGGAGAAGGAGATCGCCGCGTGGGAGCGGCAAATCGAACGAGCCAAACGGAAGCTGCCGGGACGTCCAAGGAGGAGGTTTCCCGATGAAGGCCAAAGCGCAGGCGGCTGAGCGGGTTTCGCAAGCTTCAGAATACGGATACGGAAAGGCGCTCGCCGAGGCGCCGGACGAGCTGGAGCGCTATTTGGACGAACTGGCCGAGGAGTGCGGGAACTTCCTGCGCCTGCTGGCCAAGCTCCGCCAGCTGCCCATCGACGCCGAACGGGCAGAGCTGGAAGCCCAGCTCTACGCGTCCCTTTCCCACATCGAGGCGCACAGCCGGGAGCTGCGGGCTTGGTGGGACCGCTGGGATGAGGCGCTGCCCGACTAACGCGCAACGTGACCCCCATCCATGCTCTCCGGCGAGGCGAAGCGGCGACTCAGACAAGAGCTGGAGCGCTTCGGCGTCCAGCTCCGGCGCGCCGGGCGGGACCACCGCGAGGAGGCCCGGCGGCTCTTCCGCGAGCTGCAGCTCGAGGGCGCCATCCAGGCGCTGACCCCCTTGGACTACGGCTGGGCGCGGCGGCTCGAGCTGGCCGCCCAAGCCCGGGCCGCCTCCGGCTCCGACGGCGATCCGTTGGGGCCCGTCTACGCCGTCGACGGCGGGAGCACCCGGCTGCAGCGCCTGGAGAACGGGACGGTCCTCTGCGCCTATCAGGCCGTGCTGGCCGCCGACCCCGACGTGCGCCCCGACGACGGGCTGCCCCTCGACGCATATCGCTCGCTGGCGCTCGTCTCGCACTCCCGGCGCCTGGACGTCGGCGGCTCGCGGGCCGAGCGCTTCGAGGACGGCCGCGTCCACCTCTGGCGGGTCCACCTCTCGCGGACCCATCTGCACTTAAGCGCCCGCGAGATCGATCAGGTGGTCCACGGGCTGGCCCGCGTCGGCGCCGAGGGCCACCACGCCCTGCGGATGCTCGAGCTCTTGGACTCACACTCGAACCCGAAGGGCCTCTGGCTGCTCGACGGGCCGCTCTACCCCATCGGGCTCTACTACTACTTCGCGGGCGACCCCGAGGGCGAGGGCGGGGAGGGGGAGGCGCCGTTCCGGGGGCCGAGCTGGACGGACTGGCCCCCGGCCCTGGAGATCCTGGCCCAGCCCGTGCGGTTGGTCGAGCGCTGCGTCGAGCGGGGCCTGCCCCTGCTCGCGCTCAACAAGAACCCGCAGACGGCCTGGCTGCTCGAGTTCACCCTGAACCGCGACGAGCGCAATTGGTCGAGCGACGCGCAGTTCATCAAGGCGGTGCTGAGCGAGACGCCCAAGGACGCGCTGGGCTTCACCAACTGGTTCGTGCAGGAGGAGTACTCGCTCCCGCGGCGGGGCGGCGAGGCGGAGCGCGAGAGCTTCGACTTGTTTGAACATCTGGAAGCGAAGTTCGGGCTGCGGCTGCCACGCCGGGCTTATCACGTCTGCTTCTTCTACGTCTACGACCCGCGGGTGCGGGCGGTGCTGAAGGTCGAGGCGCCGCGGGCGGTGGTCGAGGCCCACGGGCCGGAGCGGCTGCGGCGCAGGCTGTTGGCGGACGTCGCGCGCGGGGCGGGGGTGCCCCCGGCCGTCCGCCGGGCCGACAGCCGGGCGCGCATCACGGAGGAGGAGCGCCTCGGGCTCCTCCGCGCCTGCGGGCTGGAGATCGACCTCAGCTACGACCAGAGCCGCGGCCTCGACCCAATTTAACTTCAACGGCAGGGCGAAGGGACATCCGCCGTTGGCGCTCCCTGCCCTCGACGCTACAATCCCGTTGACGACGAAGGAGGCGCCCATGGCCGACGCCGAGCTCGGCAAACGCGATTTGGATCTGGATTTCGATTTAGACAAAAAGCTGGAGCGCTTGGGGGTCCCCGTCGGCTCGGGCTCAAAGGGCCTCAAGGCGGAGGCGGAGCCCATAGACGCGGGCACGGGCGCCAGCGCTGAGGACAAAGACTATAAACTGGGCCCCGACGAGATCGGCCGCGTCGCCATCCGGGAGGAGCTCTTCATCAGCACCGACGAGCACTGCATTGAAGTCTACATCCCGGAGGAGAAGCGCGACGAGGTGGCCGTGGGCCAGTACGTGGTGATCCCGCTCGGGTATCGCGAGGAGAAGCTCTTCGCGTTCATCAAGAAGCTGTCGTACCGCAAGCGGGACGCCCTCGACGACATGAGCGAGGTGCACGTACTGGTGAGCGCCGACCAGGTCGGCGAGGACGAGTACATCGAGCTGGCCCAGCTCGAGCCCCTCTCGATGATCACCCCCGACGGCCGAACGCTGGAAGTCCGCTACATCCCGAAGCCCAACTCGCTCGTCCGAAGGGTGCAAAGCAAACAGGAAGTGATCTTAGGGCTCGACCTCCCACAAGATGGGCTGTTTTTGGGGTACGTGGCCGTCAACGGCGAACCCATCCGCTTCCAGGGGGACCTGAAGGTCCCCTATTATCTCCTTAACGACGCGCGGAAGACGGGCGACCCCCTGATCTTCACGCACGTGCTGATCGCGGGGATGAGCGGGCGGGGCAAGACGCACGTCGCCAAGAACTTCCTGAGGCAGATCGTCGGGTCGGAGTACGAGCTGGAGCGCCGCGGCGGCGAGGTGCGCAAGCCCTGCTTGGTGATCATCGACCCCGACGACGAGTACTGGGGGCTGCGGGACGACCCCGCCGTGCCGCCGCCCCGCGAGGCTATAGAGGAGCTGCGAAGCGTCGGGGGCAAGTACGGCGGCGTCGGCTCCAAATTGCAGGTCTTCGCGGCCGTCGAGGCCGGGCGCCGCTACACCGGCTGCGACGCCTATGTGGAGTTCACCATCCCCTTCGAACTCGTCCGGGACTTCCCGTACCTGATCGCAGGTGGGGGACTGAACGAGGTACAGTATGCCGCTTTGGAGCGTTTGGTGCGCGACTTTTTCCAGAAGACTCCCGAAAAAGATTGGACTTACAAGAGCTTTCAGCGCTTTTTGGAAAACGATGAGGAGATGCAGCTTTACCTCAATAGTGGGGCGGTCCATGAAGCCACCCTGGGCGCAATCCGCCGTCGGGTGCTACGGGGGCCCTTCAAAGGGATCTTCGATCAGGGGGCGAACCCAATCACCCAGCTCTATGAGGCAATCTTTCGAGAGGACAGCGTAAGTGTCTTTCCGACAAATCATTTGAGCTCCGAGGGCGAGCGCGTCGTGGTGCTGGCGATTTTATCCATGATTGCGGATGCTAAGACTAAAGCGGTGAGCACCGAGTGGGGACGGAGAATTGCCCGCTATCCCGTCATTTTGGCCGTGGACGAGGCCCACAACTTCCTCACGCGGGCCGACACCCAACAGGACCGCCTCATCGTCGAGAAGTTCGTCGCGGCGGCCAAGCAGGGCCGCAAGAACCGCCTCGGGCTCGTGCTGATCACCCAAAACCCCCAGGACGTCCACGAGGGGGTGCTCTCCCAGATCAGCACCCGCATCCTGCTGGGGATGGAGCCGGCGATGGCCGAGCGGGCGGGCGCCCCCAAGCACTTCCAGAAGGCCCTCCCGTACTTCGAGAAGGGGCGCATGGTCGTCCACTCGCCGGACAACAGCAAGCCCCTCGAGATTCGCGGCTTGGACTTCTGCGTCGTCCGCCATGGGCGCTGAGCGCTACATCCTCGGGGTCGACATCGGGGGGACGCGGGTGCGCGTCGCGCTGGCCGCGCTTCCCCCGGAGGGCTCTGCAAAGAGGCCAAGCCTCCTGCGGCGCGCGGAGATGGCCACCCCGCCCGAGCCCGCCCCCGCGGTGGAGGCGATCGTCCGCGCCCTGCTCGACGGGCTGGAGGCCGAGGGCGTCCCGCCCGGGCGGGTTCAGGGCGTCGGGGTCTCCACCTGCGGGACGGTCCGCCCCGAGACGGGGATGATCGGCGAGTCCCCCAACCTGCCCCGGTGGGAGGGCTTCCCGCTGCGGGACGCGCTTCACGATGCCCTTAAAAAAGCGCTCGGGCGCGAGCCGCCCGTCGTCGTGGAGAACGACGCGAACGCGGCCGCCTGGGGCGTCCACCGCTTCGAGGCCCCGGAGCTGCACAATCTCATCTACGT
>WFPR01000131.1 GCA_015487455.1 Candidatus Bipolaricaulota bacterium | reverse complement strand
GTCCACCCCCAAGCCCCCAGCGTTAAAAGAAACCCGATGAACCCCAGTCCCAGCGCTAACGCTTGCCTTCGAGCTTGCATCGCCCTCACGCTCCTTGTCCCCTTTTTACTCATTTTTGCTAGGTTTTTCACTTAGCCCAACGGACACGCGTCCCCTTCTCGGTGGAAGACGGCGCTACCTTGCCCCGTCCGAGTCCGATCCGATCAGATTAAATTAGAAGCGATAGCGCACGCTCAGGGTCGTGCGGGACGCCCGCAGGTCCTCGGGGGCGAGGGTCATCCCCACGGAGAGCGCCCCCTGCCGTCCGAGCTGGGCGTTGAGGCGAGCGTACAGCTGCGTGAGCCTGCCCTCCGACCAGACCGATCCGGCCGTCAGCGTGTAGCCCCCCGGCGAGGCCACCAGGAACGCCGCGCTCAGGGCCTGCACCCCCGTCCCCGGCGCCCCGATGAGCTGCAGCGCCAGCGACGAGATGGGGGTCTCCCGCAGCACGACGCTCAGCGTGGCCGTGATCGAGCTGATCTCCAGCGTGTTCGAGAACGTCGCGGTGACGGTGAGCGGCCAGCCCATGGACGCGAGCGTGACGGAGGTCAGCTGGAGCGGCAGCGCGCTGCCGCCGGGCGGGGAGCGGAAGGCCGCTGAGATCGTCCCCGTGGCCCCCAGCGAGCAGCTCGCGCTGGCCGTGGTGACCAGCGGCGGCGTCTGGGGGAGCTGCGGGTCGGGATCGAAGAACAGCATCAGCCCCAGGGTGCACGGCCCGACCCGCGCGTTTTGCAGCGAGACGATCTCGCGCACGAACGTCAGTTGCTCGCTCGGCGTCTGCCGCGTGGCGCTGTAGGCCCGCCCGGAGAAGCCGCGGCCCTTGATCGTCAGGGCCTGAAACGGGTCGGCGTTCAGCCCCTCGATCAGCGTGAGCACGGCGCCGCCGGGCAAGGGGGCCGTCAGCGAGGCGATCGCCCCGAACTTGAACGCCTGCGACTGCGCCGTGTAGCTGGGGAGCAGCGGCGCGCCCAGCGGCAGCGTCGCCAGCGGGTGCCGGAAGTTCACGTCGTCGATCATCGCCTGGACGCTCAGGGTCACGCCGAGGAGCGTCAAGCTGAGGCGGGTACGTTGGGTCACGAACAGCAGCGGGCCGACCTTGACGGGCAGCACGAAGGGCGAGACGCTTACGGTCGCGAACGGCGCGGCGAAGGCCGTCTGGACCAGCCAGTTGAGCGCCCCCAGGGTCGTGGAGCCGCTCAACACCACGTATTCGAGCCCGGCGCTCCCCAGCGCGCCGTCGAGCTGCAGCTGCAGCCCGCTGACGTTGAGCCGCACCGTCGTGAGCGCCCTCACGTCGATGAGCTGGGCCACGGCCTCGACGGGCTGGGTCTGCTGGGCGGTGAA
Organism: Candidatus Bipolaricaulota bacterium; assembly: GCA_015487455.1. GTDB lineage: Bacteria > Bipolaricaulota > Bipolaricaulia > RBG-16-55-9 > RBG-16-55-9 > S012-72. Next base: position 3,862 of record WFPR01000131.1, on the reverse strand, counting down.
GACCGGCGTCTGACCGAACGCGAACAGCGGGGTGAAGGCCGCCTCCAGCGCGAACGAGCCGGTGACGTCAGCCCGGGCCTCCCCGCCCCCGGCCCCCACGAGCGCGAGCAGCACCCCGATGAAGACGACCGGCCCAGCGACCGTTTTGGCCCTCCATCCCTGCGACTTGACGACCGAGGCGAGCAAGAGCAAGACGAACAACGAGACCTCCTTGATGCCGCGTTTTGGGTTGCAACGCTTTTGTTGTAAAACTATCACAAACCCCTTGTGGTCGTCAAGCCCTGGCGTTACGTTGGGGCGCCCGTCCTTGGGGCGTGTTGACCCTCATGCGCCCTCCCCATTAGGGTGTGGGGAGGACGCTATGTGGACCCTCTGTCAGGCGGTGCGTCGCGTCTGGGCGCTGCTCCACTCGGGGCTCACGCCCGCGCAGATCGCCCTGGGGTTTTGCTTGGGCCTGGTCGCGGGGCTCGTCCCCTGGGGCCGGAACACCGTCGTCTGGCTTTTGGCCGCGTGGGTGCTCGACGTGAGCGTCGGGGCGGCGCTCCTGGGGCTGGCGCTGGGGAGGCTCCTGGCGTGGCCCCTGCTGCCCGCAAGCGTCGCCGTGGGCCGGGCGCTCCTGGACGCCGAGGCTCTGGAGCCCCTGTGGCGTGGGCTGGCGTACGCGCCCGGGCTCGTCTGGCTCGAGCTGTGGCGCTACGCCGTCCTCGGAGGCTACGCGCTCGCGCTCGCGTTGAGCGTCCCGGCGTTCTTCGGGGTTAAGGCGCTGGTGCAAGGCTATCGAGCGCGCGTCGGCCCGCGCCTGCAGCCCCGATCGAGGGCCGCGCGGGTCGCGCTCCGGCTGCTCCTCGGCGGCGCCCCCGCGGCTCCCGCTCACCCCCGCGCCCGCGCCAGAGCCAGATGGAGGGGTGTAAGGGTCCCGGCGCTCGTCGCGCTGCTGATCGCGGCGCTGCTGGGCGCCGGTGTGGTCGCGCGGGTCGCGCCCCCGCTCGTCCGGGGCGCCCTCGCCCGCGGGGCCTCGTGGGTGGTGGGCGGCGAGGTCCGCGTCGAGGGGGTGGAGGCGAGCGCTCTCACCGGGCGGCTCCGCGTGGGCACCCTTGAGGTGCAGAACCCGAACAAGCCCGAGGAGGACGTGCTGCGCGTCCGCTCCGTCGCGCTCGACCTGGGCGTGCTCCCGCTCCTGATGAGCCGGAGGCTCGTTTTCAACGAGATCGCCGTCGGGGAGGTCGAGCTGCACGTCAAGCGCCAACGGGACGGCTCGCTCAACCTCGACGACCCCATCGAGGCGGACCCCGACTGGCGAAGCTACTTTGAGTGGCTGCGGGCGAACGCCGAAAAGATCGATTGGCTCGAGCTGTGGCGGCGCTACGGCGAGCGCTACGGGCGCTGGGCTTGGGCGCGTCTCAAGCGCGCGCTGCTGGAGCGCTTGGCGCCCGGGGCCGCGCCGCCATCTTCGCCCGAGGGTGCCGAGCCGCTGAAGGCGCTTAAGCCCCTCGAGCCCCCGTGGCCGGTGATCGCCCTCGAGCGCCTCCGCGTCGAGCGCCTTCAGCTCAAGCTCACGGACGAGTTCGCTGTAACCCAAGCGGAGGAGCTGCCCCCGCTGACGACCGTGGACGTCGAGCTGGAGGACGTCGCCTGGCCCTCCGCGCTGAACGACGAGCCCGTGAAGCTTCGGCTGCGGGCCGAAAACATCGATCTAAGGGCGTACCGGGCGCTGTACGCGCGCACGCTGCCCGTCCGGGTCGAGCGGGGGAGGGCGTCGGTCGCCATCGAGTTGAACGTTTTGAACGGTCAGGGCGTTCGGCTGCAGGGGCGCGCGCAGCTGGTGATCGTGGGGCTGAGGCTCGGGCTGCCCGACGCGGGCGCCCAGCCGCCCTCGCTCTTCGGGCTGGGGCCGGAGGCGTCCCGGCGGGTCGTGGAGGGGATCAACGCCTACGCCCAACGCTGCCCCATCGCGATCGAGTTCGCCATCGGGGGGACGACGCGGCAGCCCGAGCTGGGCTGGGACGAGGCGTTCCTCAAGGTCGCCAAGCGCGGGCTGCTGATGCTGGGCACCCTGCCCTTCGCGCCCGTCCTCAACCAGATTGAAGCGAAGCTGCGGGCTTCCGAAGCCCAAGAGGGGCTCCGGGGCGCGCTGGAGGGGTGGCTCAAGGGGCAGCTGAGGCTTCTGGGCGCGGACGCCGTCGGCGCGGACGAGTGCGCCCTCGAGCGCGAGCGCTAAGGCGAAAAATCCTCCAGGCGGAAGCCCTCGGAGTCCTCCAGCACTTTTTTGACGCGCAGCTCGCTCTCCTCCAGGCGCTTCCTGATCGCGTCGGCCAGGCGCACGCCCTCCTCGAAGAGCCGGAGCGCCTCCTCGAGCGGGACGGCCTCCCCCTCCAGCCTCCGCACGATCTCCTCGAGGCGCCCGAGCGCCTCCTCCACGCGCAGCCCGCTCGGCTCGCTTGGGCTCCTCGGGCTCGAAGCCGACACGGCGCTCGCCCCCTTCCTTGGGTTTGTTGGGTTGGGAGGGACGGTACCCGATGTCGAGGCCGTGGGCAAGGGGGGCGTCGGGGGCGTACAATGCGGGCGCGATGCAGAGGCACGAGCGCCAGCGCCGCTTTCGGGGGATCGGGCCAGACGGGCAAGCGAAGCTTCAGGCCGCTCGGGTCGCGATCGTGGGCCTGGGGGCCCTAGGGAGCGTCCTGGCCGAGCGCCTGGCGCGCGCGGGCGTCGGGCGCCTCGTCCTGATCGACCGAGACTTCGTCGAGGAGGCCAACCTGGGCACGCAAGCCCTCTACACGCGGAAGGACACCGAAGAGCGCCAACCCAAGGCCGTGGCCGCCGAGCGCCGCCTCCGCGAGATCCACCCCGAGATCGCTGTGGAGGGGGTCGTGGCGGACCTGACCCCCGAGAACGCCGAGGAGCTCCTTCAAGACGCCGACGTCGTCCTGGACGGGACGGACAACGTCGAGGCGCGGCTGCTGCTGAACGACGTCTGCGTCAAGCGCGGGGTCCCCTGGGTCTACAGCTCGGTGATGGAGGGGTACGGCCAGACGATGGCGATCGTGCCCCGGAGGACGGCCTGCCTTCGGTGTTTATATCCCGAGCCGCCCCCGGCGGGGGCGTTGCCCACTTGCGAGACCGTCGGGCTGCTCGCGACGGCCCCCGCCGCGGTGGCGTCGCTGGCCGCCACCCAAGCGCTGCGCCTGTTGGCGGGCCGAAGCGCGATCGAGGGCTTGCTCTACCTCGACGTCTGGGACGCGACGTGGAAGCGCCTCCCCGTCCCTCGACGCCCCGATTGCGCGACGTGCGGGCGGGGGCGCTTTGAGTTCCTGGAGGGCGGGTCGCGCTCGTCACGGGCGACGGTCCTCTGCGGGCGGGACGCCGTCCAGCTCCGCGTCGCCGACCCGAGCGCAACGGGCCTCATCGATCTGGGGGCGCTGGCGGGGCGCCTGCGCCCGGCGGGCGTCGTGCGCGCCAACGAGCACTTGGTGAGCTTCCGGCCTCACGGACAGAGCGTCGAGCTGGTCGTCTTTCGGGACGGGCGGGCCATCGTCAAGGGCGTCCGCAGCGAGGCGGAGGCCCGCGGCCTCTACGCCCGATACGTCGGGCTCTAGCCCATTTGGCTCAAAAGATCATCAAGAGCCCCCTCCAGCTCCGGGTGTTGGAAGCGATAGCCCGCCTCTTGCGCTTTTTGAGGGATGGCCCGGACGCTCGCCAGCAGCTCGCCCGCGAACTCCCCCAGCGCGAGCCGCAAGGCCCAGGCGGGCGTCGGCACCACGGCGGGCCGCCTGAGCGCTCGCCCCAGCGCCTTCGCGAAGTCGCGCTGGCGGACGGGCTCCGGCGCCACGGCGTTGACGGCCCCCTCAAGAGATGCGTCCTCCAG
>WFPR01000130.1 GCA_015487455.1 Candidatus Bipolaricaulota bacterium | reverse complement strand
GTGGTGGCCCCGGCTGAGCGGGATCGTCTTGATCACGCTTTGGGCCTCCACGTCGATCACGGCCAGCTCGTCGCTGTCCTTGTTGGCCACGAACAGCGTCCGTCCGTCGGGGGCGATGTCGAGGTTGTGCGGCCCCTTCCCCACGGGGATCTCCGCCACGACCGCGCGCCGGGCCACGTCGAGCACGGCCACCTTGTCCGCCCCCTGGACCGTGATATACGCGAGCGCGCCGTCGGGCGAGAAGACGACGTTGTGGGGCACCTCCCCCACGGGCACCTCGGCCACGACCGCCCACCGCTCCAGGTCGATTACGCTGACGGAGCCGGAGCCCTCGTTGGCCACCAGCGCGGTTCTGCCGTCGGGCGCGATCTTGACCCCCTTGGGGGTCCGGCCCACGGGGACGATGGCCAGGAGATGTCCGGTCTGTCCGTCAAAGGCGTAGACGACGTTTTCCGGGCTGTCGGTGGCCAGCACCCGCCGCCCGTCGCGGGTCGTCGAGATGTAGGTGAACATCTGGCCCACCGTCCAGCGCTGCGTCATGCGAGCGAAGGGAATCGCGGAAGGGCGGAGCACGAAGACGGACCCCACGTTCCGCAGCGTGGCGAAGACGGGCGCCATTTGGGCCCGCATCCCCATGGGCATGCGCTCCCTCATGTCCGCCCGCGGTCCCATGGGGCGCAAGAGGACGAAGGCGGCCAGGACCGCCGCGGCCAGGAGCACCACGATCAGCGCGGGCGGGACATATAAGCGCACGTCAGTCCTCCGCACGCTCTCACCCCCCGACTCCGGCCGCCTCGTCCAGGATCTCCCGGATCTCGCGGGAGATCTCCTCGAGCTGCGCTTGGGCCTTCTGGGCTGCCTCCGGGAAGAGTTGGGGCATCACGGCCTTGGGGTCCATGGCGGCGATCTTCGTCTTGTCCCCCTCCGTGAAGACCAACACGCTGCAGGGCATGCACAGCCCCGTCAGGCGCTCGATGCTCATGAGGGCGTTGGCGTGGCCCGGCTTGCAGAGATCGAGGGATTTCACCTGCTCGCTCTGCGGGAACCCCTTGGCCGTTAGGATCTCGGAGAAGTCGTAGTCCCCCAGGACGCCCCACTTGCGGCCCTCGGCCGCCCGGCGGACCGCGATCACGGCCTCCTGGAAGGGCTTCGCCGTCTCCACCACGTACGTGAACCCGCTCGTCTGGGCTTGCGTCATTTACGGCACCTCCTTGGGAAGGGTGGTCTCGAGTTTCACCGTCTCCGGCCTCGCCATCCGGGGCCGGAGGGCCTGCCCGCACTCGGGGCAGCGCGTCTCCCAAACGGCCACGATCGCCCCGCAGTTCGGGCAGTTCCGCTTAAGATCGCGGAAGCAGGTGGGGCAGACGGCCTGCTCGGGGGTGATGGGACCCCCGCACCAGGGGCAGCGGAGCCCCTCGGGCTTCGGGCCCGGGCGAGGGCGGGGGCTCTTGCGGCGCTCCTGGGCCTCGGCGGCCAGCGCGGCGAGGAAGCCCGCCAGCGTCCCGACCCCGATCGCCGCCAGGATCGCCGGCAGGTACCGCCAGACGATCGCCCAGCCGAGGAGCGCGACGGCGATCAGGACGAGGATCGCCAGCACCCCCAGCCCGCCCATCATCATGTGCATCTCCCCCACCTGCCTCCCGCTCGCGTACTCAATTTAAGCTTACCCGGAACTCGCCCGGCTGCGAACTACCGCCCCTGCAGCGCTTCGAGCTTCTGGGCGATGACCCGCAGCAGCAGCTCCCGGTGCTGCTCGACGATGGCCTCCAAAGAAGGCATGCCCATGCCGTCCTGTCCGCCCATGCCCATCTGCTGCATCATCTGCATCATCCGCTGCATCATCTGCATGTGCTGCATCATCATCTGCATCATGGGCATTCCCCCCATGGGGCCCATGCCCATCATCCCCATGCCCATTCCGCCCATGCCCATGTTCCTGTCCATTCCGGGCTGGGCGGGGCCTTGCCCCATGCCCATCCGGCCCCTCATCCCCATCGGGGACCGGTCGGGAGCGGTGCCGTGGGCCGGGCCCTCCTGGGGGCCCATGCCCATCATTCCCATGCCCATGCCGCCCATGCCCTGGGCGGAGAGCTTGTGGAAGACCTGGCGGAGCAGCTCCCCTTGGCGGTAGGTGAGCACGTCCTTGAGCCGGTTGAGGAGCTCACGGTTCTGGGCCTTGAGCGACTCCAGCCGCTGTTGGCGCTCCTGCTTGAAGTTCTGGAGGGCCTGCTCGAACTGCTCGGGCGGCCCCTGCCAGCTCAGCAGGAACTGCCGCAGCTCCTCGCGGTGCTGCCGGTGCATCGGTCGGACGGCCTGCAGCCCGCCTAGAATCTGCTGCATCTGCCTCAGCTGCTCCGGGCTCAGCCCCATGCGGTTTAGGACGATGAGGAGCTCGATCTCCTGCTCCAGCCTCTGCGGGGTCATCTCCGGCTGCATCGCGGGGCCCTGCGGCCCCATGGGCATCGGCATCTGGCCGCTGCCCACCTGGCCCACCAGCAGGGCCACGAGCAGCGCGCCTACGCTCAGCATTGCACTCGTCTTGCGCATTCTCCGACACCTCCTCGAGAGATGCTCTATCGTACCCCCTCGGCTCCAACCGTTCCAAGTGGGCGCAAGGGGAAGGGACAGGGGCTCCCCGCCTGGGCTCGGCTTACCCCGGGGAAGGAGCCCCTGTCCGCGGGCTCGGACTCGGGTTTGGCCCGTCTCGTCTAGAACGTCCTCTCGCCGAGGAACGCCCCATGCCAGTTGTGGAACCAGACCTGCCCGGTGAAGCCGTTTACGGAGAGCATGCCCACGACCTGCCCGTCCCGCTCGTAGTGGAGCGTGTAGTAGCCGTAGAAGGGCGTGACCTCCTCGGCGGCCACGGCGCCGGGGAGGTAGAGGTCAAGGGCCTGTTGGGCGAATTGGCGGGCCTGCTCAGGGGAGATGGGCATCTCGGCCGTGGGGGCTTGGGCGGGCCGACCCCAGCCCCAGCCCCAGCCGCCCATGTGGCCCATGCCCCCCATCGGGCTGTACTGGGTGTTCCACATCATGTTGGGGCCGGGCTCGGGGTGGACGGTGCCCGTGATCCTGTCCACCAAAAGCTCCATGGCCCCGATGCCGGTGCTCCGCTCGACGACCTGGACGTAGAAGTGATTCGAGAACTCCATGACTTCCCGGACGGCCAGGTCGGGGTTGCGCCAGGTGGCCGCCAAGTACTGCTGGACGGCTTGGGCGGCCTGGTCGGGGTTCTGGGCCACAAAGCCGGGGAAGAAGCCCCCCATGGCTCCGCCCATCATGGGACAGCCGAAGCCGCTCAAGGGGCCTCCCCCTTGCCCTTGGCCCGGGCCCATCGGACCCTGCTGTCCGGGCCCACCGGGCGGGCCCATCTGGGCCAGCGCGGCGAAGCCGACCAGCGCGAGCCCGATCACCGCGACGACGATCCAGCTCCTCTTGTTGCTCGTCATGGCGCTTCACCTCCTCTTCCTTTCCTCTCCTCCAGTCCTCCAGTCCAGCTCTTTCAGCGTCTCCGGATGTCCGTCCGCGTTCCACGGGCAGGATAGCGGGGGGATGTGAAGGCCCCGTGGAAACGATGTGGAGATTTTGTGGAGATCGGCCCTTCAAGGCGTCAGGGCGCGTTGGGCCTCGATTTTGCCTCGCTCCCGGGTTTCTGTATAATGATTGAGCAATTGCTGAATCATTGAGAAGGGAGCGGCGATGGGCAAATTTGGAACGACGACGACAGCAACGACGGCGGCCAAGGGGCCGAAGGGGAAAGCGCGCCCCGGTCCCGGGGAGGGCGACGTCTGCGAGGTCCGGTACGTGAACGAGGAGCAGGTCCGGCGCGTGCAGGCCCGGCTCCTCGAGGACGAGACGGCCCACCGCCTGGCCGAGACGTTCAAGGTGCTCAGCGACCCCACCCGCGTGAAGATCCTGCACGCCCTCTCGCTCGCGGAGCTGTGCGTCTGCGATCTCAGCAACCTGCTGGGGATGAACGACTCGGCGGTCTCGCACCATCTGCGGCTGCTGCGCGCGCTCAAGCTGGTGAAGTACCGCAAGGAGGGCCGCATGGCCTACTACTCCCTCGACGACGAGCACATCGAAAGACTCTTCCAGCAAGGGCTGGAGCACGTTCAGGAGGCTGAGTAGAGCGATGAGCCAAGAGGTCCAACTCCTCACCTGCCGCGTTTGCGGGGAGCGGCTGGACGACGGGACGGCAGGCCACGAGGACGGTCAGTGCGCCCGCTGCTCGGTGAAGCTCTCCGCGGAGCGGGAGTCCGTCTGGCGGAGCCGCGAGGCGAAGCTGACCGCCCTCTCGGGCGTCGCGCTCCTCGGGGGCCTTGCGCTGTGGCTCCTTAAGCTCGACCCCGTGCTCCTAAGCCTCGGGGGCCGCCCCCTCACCCCCACGGTGTTGCTCTACTTGTTGGCCGCGGTCCTCGGCTCCTGGTCGTTCCTGGGCGAGGGCCTGCGCAAGGTCTTCCTGCTGTTGCGCTTGAAGCTGCGCCTTACGGAGCTGGGCATCGACTCGCTGATAAGCTTGGCCATCGTCGGCGCGATCGCCATCGGCGAGTACGTCGAGGCGGCCAGCTTGGCGTTCCTGTTCTCGCTGGCGGAGCTCCTGGAGCGGTACGCCGTCGACCGGGCGCGCAACTCCCTCAGAGAGCTCATGAAGCTCGCGCCGCCCACGGCCCGGGTGCGCCGGGACGGCCGCGAGCTCGAACTCCCCGTCGAGGACGTTCAGATAGGCGAGATCGTGGTCGTGCGCCCCGGCGACCGGATCCCCCTGGACGGCGAGGTCGTCTCGGGGGAGTCGGCCGTCGACCAGGCCCCGATCACCGGCGAGTCCGTCCCCGTGGAGAAGGGGCCGGGCGACCCCGTCTACGCCGGGACGATCAATCAAGAGGGGTATCTCGAGATTAAGGTCACGAAGCGCTCGACCGACACGACCCTGGCGAAGATCATCCACCTGGTCGAGGAGGCGGAGGAGCGGCGGGCCCCCATCGAGCGCTTCGTGGACCGCTTCGCCCGCTACTACACCCCGACGGTGGTGCTGGTGGCCGTGGGGGTGGCCACGGTGCCGCCGCTGGCGTTCGGGGCGCCGTTCGTGGACTGGTTCGTGCGCGCCTTGGCGCTGCTGGTGATCGCCTGCCCCTGCGCGATGCTCATCTCGACGCCCGTCTCGGTGGTCTCGGCCATCACGGCCGCGGCCCGGCAGGGCGTGCTCATCAAGGGCGGCGTCTACCTCGAGGAGGTCGGGCAGATCCGCGCGATCGCCCTCGACAAGACGGGGACCCTCACCCGAGGGGAGCTGGCCGTCACCGACGTGGTGCCCCTCAACGGGCGCTCCCCGGAGGAGGTGCTGGAGCTGGCGGCGCGGCTGGAGGCCCGCAGCCGCCACCCGATCGCCCGCGCGATCGTGAAGCACTACGAGGAGCGGAACGGGGCCGTGCCCGAACACGACGGGCTGGAGGGGTTCGAGTCCGTCACGGGGAAGGGCGTCCGCGCCCGCTGGAACGGTCAGACGGTGATCGTGGGCAAGCCCGAGCTCTTCCCCAACGCGAGGGAGCTGGAGGGGCTTCCCGCCTTTCAAGAGCTGGAAGCCCAGGCCAAGACAGTCGTGGTGGTCGGCACCCCGGAGGAGGCGTGGGGGCTGATCGCGGTGGCCGACGAGATCCGCCCGGAGGCGCCCCTGGCCGTCGAGGCGCTCAAGCGCCTGGGTCTGGAAGTCGTGATGATCACGGGGGACAACGAGGGGACGGCGCGGGCCGTCGCTCAAAAGCTGGGGATCGAGCACGTCCACGCCGAGGTCCTCCCCGAGGGGAAGGTGGCCGAGGTCGAGAAGCTGCTGCAGGAGTTCGGCAAGGTGGCCATGGTCGGCGACGGGGTGAACGACGCCCCGGCGCTGGCGCGGGC
>WFPR01000129.1 GCA_015487455.1 Candidatus Bipolaricaulota bacterium | reverse complement strand
CGTCTCCCCCTCCCCTTCAAGTTATGAGGGAACTCGGGCGGTGTCTGGCTGACGGTCGTATCGCCCTCAAAATCGTGCTCTTGCGCAACAATGGGGATGCTCCCCTCACCCTTGAGGACGTGCGTCCCGCTCCTACCAGCGATTGGGACGAATTTCGCTTGATACGGGCTCCCTCGTCCCTTCGCGCAGGAGGCGTTGGGGTCATCTTGGCCCGCGGTACCTGCACCGGGGGCAACCTCGCGCTGGAGATCGTCCTAGCGGACGGTTCCATCGTCACTGCTGGGATCGCAGCCCCCACGCCTCCAGGATCGGGTCCTGAAGCCCTGAAGCTCCAGCTTTGGGGGTCTGACATCCTCATAGTCCAAGCTCACCCCACCGTTCAGCGTTTGCACGTCGCACTCTTTCGGCTTGATGGGCGAGTTGCGCTGAGAGCCGAAGCGGCCCTCCCCCGTTTGGTCGTTTGGCTTGCGAAGCGAAGCGAAGACCGGGAAACACGGCCTTTGTCCAACGGCGTATACTTAGTCGAAATTCGGGCCGTCGATTCCGACGGCGTTGTCTACCGCACCCTTCGCAAGCTTGTCTTGCTGCGATAAACATCTATGGCAAACAAGACAAAAAGAGAGGAGCTGGGCCAAAGGCCCAGCTCCTCTCTTCAACCACTGCGCCCCTTGTGGAGCCCCTACCGCAGCCGGACGAGCTTGTACAGCTTCTGGATCGACGTGCCGTCGGCGCCCTTGACGGTGACGCGTGCCAGGTAGACGCCGTTGGCAAGAGGCCGAGCCGACGCTTCTCCCCATCCCGCCCCCGCCGACGGGAGACGTCCCAGCCAGACGAGGAGCCGCGGACCGGGAGCCTGGGCCTCCAGAAGTCGCCGCCCGGCCAGGTCGAAGAGCGCCAGCTCCACGGCCTCCACCCGAGCGCCCGAGGGGAGAGCGCCGCGGATCTCGAGCAGCGGCCCGCTCATCCGCAGCCGGACTGCAGGAACGCTCCCCTTGAGGGACGGGAGGTCGGAGTCAAAGGAAGCGGAGGCCGGGATCACCTCGCCGCTGGCCAGATGCAGCTCGATGGCGAGATCATCTCCCGTGCACGTCCCACCGGCCATCACGATCGTGAGGCCGCCGGGCCGGATCGTCCCCAGCCCGCGCACGAGCTGGAAGTCCTGCCAGTCCGCCCCCGTGGGGCGCACGTCCACGATCTCGACGGGGGCCTCGCCCCTGTTCCTCACCAAGACCAGCTTGAGGGCCCGCCCCGTGGGCTGGATGCAGCGGTTCAGCCTTGGGGTGACGTCGATGTCCACGGGGCCCACCGGGGGTCCGGGTCGGCGCCCGATGGGGATGTCCACGCAGTCCTCGTTGTTCTGGGTGTTGGGCTCGGGCGAGGGAGCCCCGGCGATCCCGGCCCGGATCGACGCGCAGTTGCGCACTCGGTCCCCCTGGGGCTGCCGCACGTCGACGGTGATCGTGATCGGCGGCAACGGCCCCGGCGGGATCGGGAACGACCCCGTCCAGGTGCACGTCACCGTCTGGCCCGAGATGGTGCAGTTCCAGTTCGTCCCTGAGGCCGAGACGGGGGTCAGCCCCGCGGGGAGGGTGTCGGTCACGGTGACGGGCGCGGCCGAGGCGGGCACGCTGCCCGGCCCGAGGTTCTCCGGCTCCAGCACGATCGTCCCCTGCGTGCCCACGGCCCAGGGGGTGTTCTGAGCCCGCTTGCGGATCGTAAGGTCCCAGCCCTCCCCGCCGGGCGGGGGTTCCTGCAGCTCGCAGACGCAAAGCGTCAGCACCAAGTAGTCAATGCTCGTATCGTCCTCGGCGAAGACGTCGAGGGAACGCCCCACGTTCATGTGGGGCAGGAGGTTCGAGGTGACGCCCGGCGGCGGGGACGAAGGCAGGGACAGGTTGGCCAAGTCGAGGAGGAAGACCTGTCCGTTGGGGAAATTGGCGGAGTTCCACGCCTGGCCCGCCAGATTCCCAAAGCGGTTCCCCCAACGATCCGTCAGCTGCGCCGTGTTCGGGTCCGTGACCTGCACCACAGTCCCGTTGCCGGTGGGCAGCACGACCCGAAGGGAGAGGGTATCGTTCTCCACCAAGCTCGACGGGGGACCCAACGGGCGGGCTCCGACCTCGAGCCAGGCCCGGGTGATGGAGCCGGAAATGCCGCTGAGATTGAAGCTGTGCGCGAAGAAGATGTTGCTCTGCGTGGAGTCGAAGCCGACCAGGGGCTTGGTCGGCTGCAACCCGGGGTTATTTTGAATCCAAGCTTGGAAGCCGGAACTCGGGGAGGCCGGGGGCGAGTCGGTGTCGGGATCGAAGCCGTCCCGCTCCCCGGCAATCAGCACGACCATCCGCTCGCCGGGAGGGCACTCCGGCTCCGGAGGGCGGGGGGTGACCTCCACCCCCGCACAGCTGCGGTTGTTCTCGGGGTTGGCGTCCTGCTGTCCCTGCAGTTCGAGGGAGACGCAGTTCTGTCCGGCCTCATCAAACGTCACCTGCAGGGTGAGCGTGACACTGTCGCCGGGGTTCAGCGTGATCGGGGACGTTGTGTCGCATACAATCGGGGGACCCGGACTGCAGCTCCAGGCCGCCGTGGGGCTCCAGCTTACGAGGGCGGCGCTCCCGGTGAAGCTATCACTCACCCGGACGTTCCCGGTGAAGGGGACGTTCCCGGCGTTGGTGATCGTGATCGTGACGGTGCACGGTCCGCCCGGCGGGCAGGGGCTGTCCACCCGCTTCTCGATCGATAAGTCGGGCCGCCCCGGCTGCTCCCTGCACTTGCCCGCCGCGCCCGCGTTGAAGAGGGCCTGGATCTCCTGAGCGCTGAGGGCCCGATTGAAAAACTCCAGCTCGTCAATCCTCCCCCTGAAGCTGCCAGCTCCAGGGTCCAGCGCATGACGACCTATCAGCAGAGGCGCGTTGCTGTTCAAGCTCCCAAAGCTTTGCCTTTGCCCTGTGAAAACGGTTCCGATCAGGGCGCCATCCACGTAGAACTCCAGAACCGGCTGGCTCGGATCCGTTGCAGGCGGGGTCTGGCGGTGGACGACGACGGCGACATGACGCCACTGGCCGTTAAAGAAGTTGGACGGCAGGGGAGCCAGATAGTTGTAGGTTGCCCCCGGTGAGTTCAGCCTCGACCCAAGCCAATATTGACCGTTCCAAAACTCAAGATGGAGGGTATAGCGGCCGATTCCGTCCGTCTTGTCCACGATGGTAGCTACCCAGTTGGGAGGGCCGTCGGGGAGGATCCAGGCGTCGATGGTGAAGTCCCCTTCGCCGGAGTTCAGGTCGGGACTGTTGGGGACCTCCACGTAGGCCCCGTTGGCCCCGTCGACTTCGATGGCTCCATTCACCACCCCGTTCACCGAGGTCACGTTAAACGGGGTGCCGTGATTGGCGCCTGCGATATCCTGGACCATAGGGTTGATTAAGTTGGTGTCCATCGGCCACCAGGCCACCAAGCCCGGCGGGGGCGGGACGCATGGAGCCGCCTGCTGCGGGAAGACCGGGGATGGCCGCTCGGGCCCCCACTGGGCCACGGTGCCTACGCCCAAAAGCCCGAGCCAGAGGGCGAGGCCCATCCCAACGATGCCGACCTTGAGGGGAAGACCGGAGAACCCTAAAACCTTCGCCTTGCATCCTTGTTCTCGCATGATCCTCACCTCAACACCAACTGTATAAAGCGGGGGGGGGGGTACACGTCAAGTGGGAGCCTCAGCAAAGTAGGGGAACCTAGGGGCGGCGGATCACGACGAGCTTACGGAGGCCCTTCCACACGACCCTACCGGCCCTCTCCCTCTGCGCATCTCCCCGCACGCTTACGGTCACGAGGTAGACGCCGTGGGCCAAAGGGCGCCCCTGAGGATCGCGCAGAGGGATCACAAGCTGCTTTTCGAGCCCACGCCCAAGCGCCGCGGTTCGCGCCCGGAGGCGCTCCCGCCCGGCCAGATCGTACACGGTCACGTCCATCTCCCAACGCCCGTGTCCGCCGCCCCGAAGCCGTTCCGGCAACCGCAGGCGCAGGAGCGGCAGGCTTCCCGAAACCACCCCAAGCGTCGGCCTCTCCGGGAGGACGACCCCCGAGGGAGGCTTCCCGAGCCCCATCGGGAACACCGTTCCGTCCTCGAAAATCAGGTCGAGGCTTAGGTCGGTTCCCGCGCACGTCCCGCGCGCCAGGACGACCAAGAGCCCCTGGGTGGACACCCGCTGCCCCCTGCCCCTCAGGATTGTTAGGTCCACCCAGTCCGAGCCCGGCGCGGGGCGCACGTCCTCCACCACCACCGGGCGGTCGAGGTTGCGGACGACGAGCAGCCGGAACCCCAAAAGCGAGGGCAGGCAGCGGGCCACGTCCCGCACCACGAGGAAGGGCGGCGGGACCTCCGTGCCGTCGCCTCCGCCTCCACCTCCATTCCCTGTCTCTTATACACATC
>WFPR01000128.1 GCA_015487455.1 Candidatus Bipolaricaulota bacterium | reverse complement strand
TCCGTGGATCGCTCCAATCCCGTTGGGTTCAGCTCATACGCCCGACAGAAGAGGCTCGATCGTGGGGCCATCGAGGAGGAAGTCCTGAAAGCCATCCAAAGCGGCAGCGTAGAACCCACCCGCGGGGACGTGTCCTCTTTCGCAAGAACTTTGAGTTCCACAAGGAGAGGGATGATCATGAAAATCCGTTACGATCCGCAGGTGGACGCCTTAGATATCCGCCTCGTTGAGGGGCGAGTCGAGTGCGAAACCGTCCATTTGAGCGACCGAGTGGCCTTAGACTTCGGCCCCGATGGGCGCTTGATGGCCATCGAGATCCGGTATGCCAGCGAGATCCTGCCCGACCTGAAACGGGGCATCGCAGTGGAAAACTTGGCCGTTGTGACCACCGGATGAACATCTCAACCTCAGCAGCGATAATAATAAAGGAGGAAAGCTATGGTCGTACTTGACGTTTGCGTAGACGATTCCTTAGAGCAAAGACTAGAAGAGGTAGCAAAGCGGAAGGGCATAACGGTAAAGGCCCTCATCCGACAACTCTTAGAGGAGGCATTGGGAGAACAACCTTCACAGGAGAGTTGCTCACGAAAGGGGAAGGACCCGCTACTGGATGTCGTCGACGCCCTGCGGAAGGGGCGTAAGCCCCGAGTTCCCGTGGATTGGTCGCGCATCGAGGGGGAGTTGGCCCAAACAGCTCCCCAATTCTCCACCGTTGAGGAGGCTTTGAACGCTTCCCGGGCTCGATGTCCCCATCCCTGACCGAGTTCGCTGCCCGAGTGCACGCGATATGACTCCCGCATCTTCCCAACGCAGAGCGAAACGCCGGGTTCGTGTTCTCATTGACACGGATGTGTTCGTGATCGACCTGCGCTACCCACGAGACGCTCGCTACGCTACAAACCAAGCGTTTCTCCGGAGTATTCTAACGGGGAAGGTGTTGGGGCGGACAACCCTCTATAACGTTTTGGAGGTCTGCGGCATTCTCTCGTTTAACCTTAGCGCAGAGCGGCTTGATGAGCTTTTTGCAGGGTTTGCCGAGCGCTTCAACGTCCAAGTGCTGTTCCCACCCGGGCAGGATGCTGTCGTCTGCTTCGACCTAGCTCGACTGCTTCAGACAATGAAACACAAGCTGGCCTTTGGGGATGCCCTCATTGCGGACCTCGTCCATACGCATCGGCGGCGCATCGACGTGTTTGTCACGTGGAACGCACGTCACTTCTCGGGAAAACTTCCGGTTCCGGCTCTCACGCCGCAGGAAGCCCTCGCCCAACTGGGAGGAGAGGGATGACAACGATGAAGCGCACCATCCCCCTGGCCCGGCCTGATCTCACGGAGCGCGAGGTCGAGGCCGTCGTTCGGGTGTTGAGGACGCCCAGGCTCAGCCTCGGCCCCATGCTCGAGGCGTTCGAGCGGAAGCTGGCGGAGGTCGCGGGCGTCCAGCACGCCGTCGCCGTGAACTCCGGGACGTCCGCGCTGCATCTCTGCGTCAAGGCCCTTGGGATTAAGGAAGGCGATGAGGTCATCACCACGCCCTTCAGCTTCATCGCTTCCGCGAATTGCATCCTTTTTGAGCGGGCCAAGCCCGTCTTCGTGGACATCGACCCGAAAACGCTCAACCTCGACCCCGAGCTTGTGGAGGGGGCGCTTACAGAACGGACAAAGGCGATCCTGGCCGTGGACGTCTTCGGCCACCCCGCGGAGTGGGACGCCCTCACCCACATCGCAAAAGAGCATGGGCTGAAGCTCATCGAGGACGCGGCCGAGGCGCTGGGGGCTGAGTACAAGGGCCGCCCGGCGGGGGCGTTCGGGGACGCGGCCGTCTTCGCGTTCTACCCCAACAAGCAGATCACCACGGGCGAGGGCGGGGCCGTGCTCACCAACGACGATGAGATCGCGAAGTTCTGCCGCAGCCTGCGCAACCAGGGACGCGGCGAGGGCTCAACGGCGGGCTGGCTCCGGCACGAGCGCCTGGGTTACAACTACCGCTTAAGCGACATCAACTGCGCGCTGGGGCTGGCGCAGCTCGAGCGCCTCGACGAGCTTTTGGCACAAAGGGAGCGCGTCGCGCAGCTCTACAACGAGCGCCTGGAGCCCCTGGAGCGCCGGGGGCTCCTGCGGAGGCCCCACGTCGCGCCCCACGTCCGGATGAGCTGGTTCGTTTACGTTGTCCGCCTTGACGAGCGCTTCACCCGGCGCGAGCGGGATTTTGTGATCGAGAAGCTCAGGGCGCAAGGCGTCGAGTGCGCGGACTACTTCCCGCCGATTCATCTACAACCCGTCTACCGCGCCCTGGGGTACAAGTCGGGGGACTTCCCCGTCGCGGAGGCCGTCGCGCAGCGCACCCTGGCGTTGCCCTTCCACACCCGACTCACCCCGGACGACGTCGACTACGTGGTGGCGCGGCTGGAGGCGGCGCTCGAGTCGCTGTAGGCTCTTTTAAGATGCTCGGCAAGCTCAGGCGTTCGCTGCCCTTTCTGCTGGGGGATCTCGGGCTGTTGGCGTTTGCGCTCTACGGCGCGTTCTGGCTCCGCTTCGACGGCGAGATCCCCGAGCGCTGGCTCGAGCCCTTTGGGCTCTATCTGCTCATCGCGTGGGCCGCGAAGCTGCCCGTCTTCTGGCGGCTGGGTCTTTATGGGCTGAGCTGGGCGCACGTGAGCGCCCGAGAGCTGGTTCGGGTGGGCGTGGCCGTCGGGGTCGCGCAGGCGCTCTTGGGCGCCTTCTACTTCCTGCTGGGCCGCGAGCTTTCGGCGCTGGGGCTCGACCCCCTGCCGCGGTCCGTCTGGCTGCTCGACGGGCTGCTGTCGTGGGTGCTCGTGGGCGGGTTCCGGGCGGCCAAGCGGGTGCAGGGGCTCTTTACGCGGAGGCCCCGCGAGGGACGGCGGGTGCTGATCGCGGGCGCGGGGGACGCGGGCGCCCAGCTCGTCCGTGCCATGCTGAGCACCCCTCAAGCGGGGCTTCTGCCCGTCGGCTTCGTCGACGACGACCCCCGCAAGCGGGGGCTCACGATCCACGGGGTGCGGGTGCTCGGAAACCGTCAAGAGATCCCCGGGCTCGTCGCGCGCTACGGCGTCGAGGAGCTGCTGATCGCGATGCCCTCGGCGCCCTCCCGGGTCATCAAGGAGACGGTCTCGCTGGCGCGGCGGGCAGGGCTTAAGCGGGTGCGGGTGGTGCCGGGACTCCAGCAGCTCATCAGCGGGCACCTAACCCTTCAAGACGTCCGCGAGGTGCGGCTGGAGGACGTGCTGGGCCGCGAGCCCGTCCGCGTCGACACCCACGAGGTCGAGCGGTTCTTGAAGGGCAAGCGGGTACTGGTCACGGGCGCGGCGGGCTCAATTGGGAGCGAGCTGGGCCGTCAGATCTTGAAATTTCGGCCCGAGGCGCTGATCGCTTTGGATCAAGACGAGAGCGGGCTCTTTCAGCTGGAGCTCGAACTGGGCGACCGCCTCCCCAAGGGGACCCGTCTGGTGACGGTCGTGGGCGATGTCCGCGACGCCGCTAAAGTCGAACGGCTCTTCGAGGCGCACGAGCCCGAGGTGGTGCTCCACGCCGCGGCCTACAAGCACGTGCCCCTGATGGAGCGGCACCCGGAGGAGGCCGTCCGCACGAACGTCCGGGGCACCCACGTGGTGGCCGAGGCCGCCTTGCGCTTCGGCAGCGAAAAGTTCGTGCTCATCTCAACGGACAAGGCCGTCAACCCGACGTCCGTGATGGGGGCCACCAAGCGGGTGGCCGAGCAGCTCATCTTGGCCCTGAACGCCAAGGCCCATCGCGAGGGGAAGCGGACGCGCTATGTCGCGGTCCGCTTCGGGAACGTGCTGGGGAGCCGGGGGAGCGTCTTCCCCGTGTTTCAGGAGCAGATCAAGCGGGGCGGGCCGGTGACCGTGACCCATCCCGACATGAAGCGCTACTTCATGCTGCCCTCGGAGGCGGCGCTCTTGGTGCTGCAGGCGGGGGCGATGGGCCGGGGCGGCGAGGTCTTCGTGCTGGACATGGGCGAACCCGTCAGCGTCCTGGAGCTGGCCCGCGAGATGATCCGCCTGGCGGGCTTGGAGCCCGATCGAGACGTGCCCATCGTGTTCACGGGCGAGCGCCCCGGCGAGAAGCTCTTTGAGGAGCTTTTAACGGCCGAGGAGGGCACCGACGCGACGAAGCACGAGCGGATCTGGGTGGCCCGGCTGGGCGACCCGCCCCCTGAGGGCGAGCTGTTCGCCGCGCTGGAGGCGCTGTATCGGGCGGCCGAGGCGGGGGATCGGGCCGAGATCGTGAAGCGGCTTCGCGGGCTCGTTCCCACGTATCGCCCCGGCCTGCCCGACGGGGTACAATGAGCTGGATCTGAGCGAAGCCTCAGGGCTTTGAGTGGAAGAGAAGGGAGGCGAGCCGCGATGGCCGTACCCGTAAAGCCAACGTCAAAGTCGAAGCCCTACGCGCTGCGCAAGTTCACCGTGGAGGAGTACCACAAGCTGGCCGAGGTCGGCATCTTAGGCGAGGACGACCGCGTGGAGCTCATCGAGGGGGAGATCGTGGTGAACTCGCCCATCGGGAGCCGTCATGCTGCGTGCGTGAACCGTTTGACCCACCTGGTCACCCAACGCGTCGGGGATCGCGCGATTGTAAGCGTTCAGAACCCAATTCGCTTAAGCGAGCACTCGGAGCCCCAGCCCGATTTGGCGCTGCTCAAGCCCCGGCCCGACTTTTACGCAAACGAGCACCCCAAGCCCGAGGACGTGTTATTGATCGTCGAGGTGGCCGAGACGTCCCTGGAGTACGATCACGAGGTCAAGCTCCCCCTCTACGCCGGGTGCGGCATCCCCGAGGTCTGGCTCGTGGACGTGACCCGAAGGCGCGTGGAGATCTTTAAAAAGCCTCAAGGAGAGCGCTACACGAGCGCTCGGGCGCTCATGAAGGCCGACGAGGCGTTCGCCCCGGAGGCGCTCCCCGAGCTTAGACTGACGCTGAGGGAGATTTTTGGTTAATTCACGATCAAAAGGAGGAAGCCCCGTGAGCGTTCAAGGAAGCGACCGCGATCACGATCGGCTGCAGCGGCTGCTTTCCCCCCGCTCGGTGGCCGTGATCGGGGCCTCGACGCGGCCCGAGTCCGTGGGCCGGGCCGTCTTCGCCAACATCCTGTTGGGGGACTATCAGGGGATCGTCTACCCCGTGAACCCCAAAGCTAAAAGCATCTTGGGCGTGCGGGCCTATCCCTCGGTGCTCGAGATCCCCGACGAGGTCGACCTGGCCGTGGTGATCGTCCCGGCGCGGGCCGTGCCCCAGGTGCTCGAGGAGTGCGGGGCGAAGGGCGTCCCCGCCGCGGTGGTCATCAGCGCCGGGTTCAAGGAGATCGGCCCCGAGGGGGCGGCGCTCGAACGCCAAGTCCAGGAGATCGCCCAAAAGCACGGGATCGCGCTGGTGGGCCCCAACTGCCTCGGGCTCATCAACACGGCCCCGGACGTCAAGCTGAACGCGACCTTCGCGCGCTCGACGCCCCCGCCGGGGACGATCGCGTTCGTCTCGCAGAGCGGCGCCGTCGGGGTGGCCGCGCTGGAGTACGCCGAGAGCGAGCACATCGGCCTCTCCAAGTTCATCTCCGTGGGCAACAAGGCCGTGCTCCACGAGAACCACCTGCTCAAGGCCCTGGCCGACGACCCCCACACCGACGTCATCCTGCTGTATTTGGAGGATTTGGAGGACCCGAAGGGGTTCATCGAGCTGGCTCGGGAGATCACGGGCGAGCTGCCCCAAAAGAAGCCCATTCTGGCGATCAAGTCGGGCCGCACCCGCGAGGGGGCCCGCGCCGCCGCCTCCCACACGGGGGCGCTGGCAGGCTCCGATGAAGTGTACGACTCGCTCTTCCACCAGTGCGGGGTGCTGCGGGTCGAGACGCTGGAGGAGCTCTTCGAGTACGCGCAGGCGCTGGCGCTCCAGCCCGCGCCCCGGGGCGATCGGGTCGCGATCGTCACCAACGCGGGCGGCCCCGGGATCATGGCCACGGACGCCTGCGTCCGCCGGGGGCTGAGATTAGCGCCCTTGAGCGACGAGACGAAGCGGAAGCTCAGGGAGGGGCTGCCGCCCACCGCCAGCGTCCAGAACCCCATCGACCTCATCGGGGACGCCGACGAGCGGCGCTACGCCCACGCCCTCAAGCTCGTGCTGAACGACGAGACCGTCGACGCGGTCATCGTCATCTGCACCCCGCAGATGATGGCGAACTTGGAGGCGATCGCCCGCACGGTCGCCGAGGCGGCTCGATCTCAGCGGGAGAAGCCCGTGTTGGCCTGCTTCATGGCCCTCGAGGAGCTGGGCGAGACCCTTCAAATTTTGGAACGAGCCAAGATCCCGAACTACCGCTTCCCGGAGGCGGCGGCGCGGGCGCTGGCCGAGATGGCCCAGTACACCGCCTGGGTGCACCGCCCCCGGACGCCCGTCCGCACCTTCGAGGTGGACCGCGAGGCGGCCCTGACCGTCATCCAGAAGGCCCAGCGGGAGGGGCGGCGGTTCCTCCCCGAGCCCGAGGCCCACGCCGTGCTGCGCGCCTACGGGTTCCCCGTGCTGCGCGGCGAGCTGGCGACCGGCGAGGAGGAGGCCGTCCGCATCGCCCAAGGGATCGGCTACCCCGTCGTACTGAAGGTCGTCTCGCCCCAGATCGTCCACAAGTTCGACGTCGGGGGCGTCAAGCTCAACCTCAAGGACGAGGCGGAAGTCCGGGCGGCCTATCGGGAGATCCTCGGGCGGGTCCGCGAGCACCGGACCGACGCGGAGATCTGGGGCGTCTTCGTCCAGGAGTTCGTCCCCGGCGGGCTCGAGACCATCCTGGGCTTGAAGCGCGACCCGCACTTCGGGCCGCTGCTCATGTTCGGGCTGGGCGGCGTCTACGTGGAGGTGCTCAAGGACGTGACGTTTCGGATCGCGCCGATCCGGGAGCTGGGGGCCTACCGCATGATCAAACAGATCCGAGCGCACAAGCTGCTCGAGGGCTTCCGGGGCCAGCCGCCCCGCGACGTGCCCGCGATCGCCGAGTGCCTGTTGCGCCTGTCGCAGCTGGCCACCGAGCTGGAGGCGATCGAGGAGCTGGACGTCAACCCACTGATGGTCTTCGAGCAGGGCCGGGGCGCGCGGGTGGTCGACGCCCGCATCCTGCTCCAGGGATGAAGCTGCTCAAGCTCGTCCAGCGCCAGGCGGGGGTCGCCCGCCGCAAAGCCATCAAGCTCATCCAGGAGGGCCGCGTCCAGCTCGACGGGCAGATCGTCACGAACCCCTTCCTCGAGATCGACCCGCAAAGCGTCAAGGAGCTGCGCGTCGACGGGCGGCCCGTGCCGCTGGAGCCGCCCGAGACCCTCGTCTTGAAGCTCTACAAGCCCCGGGGGATGCTCTCGTCGCTCTACGACCCGCACCACGAGCACACCGTTGGGCGGCTCCTAAAGCGCCGAGGACTCTGGGGCCGGGGGCTCGTGATCGCGGGGCGGCTGGACCGCGACGCCGAGGGGCTGTTGGTCTTGACGAACGACGGCGAGCTCGTGAACGTGCTCACCCACCCGCGCTACCAAATCGAGAAAGTCTACAGGGTTGTAATCCCCAGGGCGCTGCCCCCGCGACATCTGGGGGAGGTGCTGCGCAAGATGCGCCGGGGCGTCCGCGACCCCGAGACGGGCGAACTGCTGACGATCAAGCAGGGGCGGGTGGTGCGTCAGGGCGAGGGCTGCACGGAGGTGGAGCTGGTGCTCACCGAGGGCAAGAAGCACGAGGTCAAACGCTTGATCAAGCACTTCAAGCTGCCCTTGGGGGGCCTCAAGCGGGTGGCCCTCGGCCCCGTCCGGCTCGGGAGCCTCAAGCCCTACGAGCTTGTGCCCGTAAGCCCCCAAGAACGCCGGGCGCTCGAGCGCTTGAAAAGGACTTCGAGATCCACTACAAAGGCGTGCGGACCTCAAATCCCAAATCTCAAGGGGGGATCGTGACCGCCCATGAGGGCACGGCGAGCATTGATGGCGGTGTTCTTGGCTCTCCTTGGGCTCGTGGCGCTCCTCAAGAGCCCGTCGTCGAGCCAAATGCAAATGATGAAGCTGGCCGAGACGAGCTGGGAGGGGATGACGATCACGCTGGTGGTCGGACCGCCCACGCGCTTTCTGCTCTTCATCGGGACGGAGCCCCGTTGGGTCGAGCCCCGGCCCGAGGACACGATGCACTTCATGGTGCTGCTCAGCGACGGGGAGACGGGCGAACGCATCCCCTACGCGGCCGTCTGGGCCACGTTCACGGACGAGCAGGGCCAAATCGTCTTCGACGAGCGGATGTGGCCGATGATCTCCCAGAACATGGGGACGCACTACGGCACGAACGTCCCGCTGCCCGAGGGGCGCTACACGGTTCAGGTGCAAATCGGCCCGCCCCAGGCGGCCCGCCACCCCGAGTACGCCGACCGCTGGCTCGAGCCGTTCGTCTTCGAGACGGCGATCGAGTGGGAGGGGTTTTAGCTGAAATGCTGAGGCTGAGACTGAGGCTGAGGGTAAGCCGACGCGCCTTTTTAAGGGCTCTTGGGGCGGGGCTCGTGGGCCTCGGCGCCGCGGGCATTTCCCGGCTGCTCTCCGCCCAAGCCCAGGGGAGGCCCGAGCTGCCGCCCGCCAAGCGCGGGCTGCCCGAGCGCCAGCACGCCTGGGACGCCTTCCTCCGCCGCGATCGGTGGAGCAACGCCGTGCCGCCGCGGTTTCACCGCTTGATCTTCTTCGACGTCGAGGGCGATCCGACGCCCGAGAAGGCCCGGCGGCTGGAGGCGGCGCTCCGCGCGCTCGAGCACCTCTACGGCTGGGGGCCCGAAGGGCTGCTGTTCGTGGTGGGCTGGGGGCCTCGCTACTTCGAGCGCTTGGGGCTCGAGCCCCCGATCGAGCGCCCCCGCCCGCTCACGGCCTTCGAGACCCCCGCGCTCGACGACTTCGAGGGCGTGCTGCACCTCGCCAGCGACGACGAGGGCAGGTTGGCCCGGATCGAGCGGGCCCTTTGGGGGGAGGAGGGGCTGCCCGGCGACGACGGGCTGCTCAGCTTGGAGGGCGTGCTCCGCTGGCGCGAGACGCGGACGGGCTTCATCGGGGAGGGGCTGCCGCACGAGCGCCAGGCCGTCGGCGGCCTCCCGGAGACGCGCCCCGTCCCGCCCGAGGCCCCGATGTTCACGGGCTTTCCGTCGGGGTTCCGCAAGAATCAAGCGTCGGAGGACGACGTGACGATCCCCGACGGGCCGTTTGCGGGCGGCACCACCATGCAAATCAGCCGGAAGCGGCTGCGCCTGGAGGGCTGGTACGAGCTGCTCACCGAGGAGGAGCGCGTCGCCCGGATGTTCGCGCCCCAGATGCGCCCCGAGGCCGTCCGGGCGCTCACGGACGAGGCCCCGACGTTCAGCGAGCGCTTCGAGGAGGCGGCCACGAAGTACGGGGTGGTGGGCCACCTGCAGGCGGTGGGCCGGGCGCGCCGCGGCGGGAAGCCCCTGCTCCTGCGTCGCGACTTCAACACCACCGACGGGGGCCAGGCCGGGCTCCACTTCGTCTCGCTTCAGCGCTCCATCCGCGACTTCGTCGAGACGCGCCGGGCGATGACCGCGGCCGAGGCGCCCTTCCTGAACCCCGCGATCGGGCCGCGCGTCAACAACGGGATCAAGGAGTTCTTCTTCGTGCTCAATCGCGCCAACTTCCTGGTGCCGCCCCGCCGCCAGCGGGCCCTCCCCGCGCTGCCGGGGCGCGAGGACGCCCTGGAGCTTTAACGCGCGCCGCTGATGATGGCCTTAGCCCTGACGTTGGCGTTGGCCCTGGCCTTAGCCCTAGCGCCGTCAGGCGGGGCGTGGGCGCACGACGAGCCCCAGCCGGAGGAGCGGGCCTTCCGGGGCGAGGCCGGGGGCTACTGGGTCGATGCGTACGCCCGCCTCCTCGACGCCGAGGACGGGCATAGGCTGCTGTACACGCTCTATTTGCGCGACCGGGCGTGGCGGCGGCCCGTCGACGGGGCGCGGGTGCGCCTCTGGGTCGAGACGCAACGGGACGTCCTCGGCCCGTTCGACGCCGAGGGGATCGGGAACCAATATCAAGCGCTCATCCCCGTGCTCCCCGGCTCGGAGGGCCGCTGGCGGGTGCGCGTGACGATCGAGGGCCGGGCCGGGGAGGCGGCGCTGGAGCACCCGCTCCTCGTGCCCGCCGCTGCAGCCCCCTCTGCGCCCTTCCCCCTCGGCGGGCTTGGGGGGCCGCTGGTCTGGTTCTGGGCCAGCCTCGGCCTCAGCGGGCTCGCCCTGCTGGGGCTGGGGCTCCGGACGCCGCGGGGCTCGCCCGCCCGGCGGCTCCTGTGGAGGGGGCTCCTCGCCCTCGGGGGGCTCGCGATCCTCGGGACCTTGGTGCTTTGGCTCCTCCTTACGGACGTGACAGGGGCGCTCCCCTTCCCCGCTCGTGAGGACGGGGACGGGTATCAGGGGACGCGCCTCGACCCGCCCCCGCCCGCCCCGGACTTCGAGCTAATCGACCAGCGAGGGCGGCCCGTGCGGCTGGCGGCGCTGCGCGGTCGGGTCGTCGTCCTGACGTTCATGGACAGCCGCTGCGCGGACGTCTGCACGCTCACCGCGCTTCACCTGAGGCGGGCCTACGAGCGCCTCCGCGCGGCGGGCGCGGACGTCTCGCGCCTCGTCCTGATCGGGATCAACGTCAACCTCGAGCACAACACGCCGGAGGCCGCGCGGGCGTTCACCCGGCGCTTCGGGCTCGAGGCGGTGTCCGGGTGGCACTTCCTCGTCGGCCCGGAGGAGGCGCTCCGACGGGTGTGGGCCGCGTACGGGGCCGCCGTCGACGAGGCCGACGCCCAGCACACCACCGCCCTCTACGTCGTTGACCCTCAGGGCCGCCTGCGCTGGGTGATCTCGACCCTGGTGGAGGATGGGCGCCTGAGGCTCAGCCTCGAACCCCGGGCTCCAACGCCGGACGCGCTGCTCGCCAAGCGGGTGGCCGAGCTGCTCGTCGACGACGCCCCCGGACGCTGAAGGACGCTGAAGGGCCATTAAGAGCGCGGTGAGGGCTCAAGCGTCGTCTGAAAGCGCACCCGGCCCATCAGATCCCGCAGCTCGACGGTGAGCCGACCGGCCTCGTCCACGCGGAGCACCCCGAACGTGTAGAGCCCGCTGTGGGCGTACAGCTCCTGCGGGCGGAAGGTCGGGTCGGGCGCCCACGGCCCGCCGGGGACGGCCGACAGCGGCCCGGCCGTGAACTCCCAGAAGTCGGGCGCCCCGTCCCCGTCGGGGTCGTAGCTCAGCGCGCGGGGGAAGTGCACGTCGCCTGTGAGGAAGACGACGTTCCTGCGAGGGTGCGCCCGAAGGGCGTCGACGATCCGGGCCAGCTCGCGCTCGAATTTCGTCGGCGCGCCCGGGAGCCCGTCGCCCCAGCCGTCGCACTGCGGGCAGGAGCGCGCAATGGAGAGCGTCACGCTGCTGGCGATCAGGAGCCACGTCGCGTCCGAGCGTTCGATTCGCTCTAAAAGCCAGCGGAGCTGCGCCGCCCCCAGCATCGTCTCAAAGGGCCGTCGATGCTGCCGGGTGTCGAGCACGATCAGCTCCAGATGCCGGCCCCAGCGGAAGGCCCGGTACAGCCTGTGGGGGTCGTCGGGGTCGCGGCGGATCGGGTAGTACTCAAAGAGGGCTCGCCGCCCCAGTTCCAGCAGCTCGGGGTCGACCCGGGTGCCCACGAAGTTGTTCTTCACCTCGTGGTCGTCCCAGATCGCGACAACGGGCGTTTGCTTTAACAGCTCTAAAAAGGGTGGGTCGGCCCGGTTGTAGCGGTGCTTGGCCCGATATGCCTCCAGGGTTCCCAAAAGCGCCGCGTTGAGCTCGCTCCCCGGCAGGTTCGGCGGCGAGGGGCAGACGTCGTCGGCGTAGATCGTGTCGCCCAGGAACAGAAAGAGATCGGCCCCTACCTCCCGCATCGCCCGAAAGATCGCGTATTCGGGCCGACGGCAGCGCCCCTGGCCGCCCAGGTCCGAACTCCAGAGGAGCGTGGCGCTTTGAGGCGCGTCGGACTCGGGCGCAGGCGCGGTGCGAAACTCGCCCACGGCGGGCTCGCTTCGCAGGCCATCGCGCTCGGCCCGGGCGCGCACCCAGTAACGCGTGCCGGGCTGAAGCCCTTGGGCGTCGAGCTGAGCGATGAAATCCGTGCGCTCGTCGACGGCTGTGTTCCCCGTCCACACGACGCGCCTGAAGTCGGGATCAAGGCTTAGCTCGAAGGCAACGGCGGCGGGGCCGTCAGCCCTCGTCCAGAGCACCGCGCTCCGCTCCGTTACGTCCCCGACGGCGACCCCGTGGGTGAGCCGCGGCGCGGAGGGCGCGATCCCGCCCAGCTCCCGCGACGATCCGCAAAGGCCTAACGCTAACCCCACAAGCCCCAATCCGATTCGTGCCCACAGGTTCATGCCCTCTTATCCTCCTCGCTCTCGCTCGATTCGCCATGATACGGGCCCGAACCGTTCTCCGACAAGGCCTGGCTTCTCTTTCGGTCGGTCGTCCGAGCTTGACAACCCCCGAGCTTGAACTTAAAATCAAAACCATAATCGTTCTGACATCCACAACGAGAAGGAGGCGATCGCCCGATGTACCTCAGGATCGACCGGCTGCAGATCGAGCTCCCCCGCCCGGAGGAGCCGGACCCGAACGCCGCCGCGGCCGTTCAAGAGCTTCTAGGAGGGCGCTTCGGGGAGATGTCGACGCTGATGAACTACACCTACCAGTCGTTCAACTTCCGGCGGCGAGACCAGCTCAAGCCCTTCTACGACCTGATCGCCAACATCGCCACCGAGGAGCTGGGCCACATCGAGCTGGTGGCCGCCACGGTGAACCTGCTGCTGCAGGGGACGACCGAGCCCGGCGCCCCCGAGGAGGCCCCCCTGGAGCCCGGCAAGGACGCCCGCAACACCCATCACTTCATCGCTACGGCCCAGACGGCCCTGGTGGCCAACTCGATGGGGCAGCCTTGGCAGGGCGACTACGTCTTCAACAGCGGGGACTTGGTGTTGGACCTTTTGCACAACTTCTTCCTCGAGTGCGGCGCCCGACTCCACAAGATCCGGGTCTACGAGATGACCCGCAACCCCGTGGCCCGCGAGATGATCGGCTACCTCCTGGTGCGCGGCGGGGTCCACATCGTCGCCTACGCCAAGGCGCTGGAGAAGCTGACGGGCGTCGACCTCACCCGCATGCTCCCCATCCCCAAGATCGAGAACGCCAAGTTCCCCGAGGCCCGCAAGTTCGAGGAACGGGGGCTCCACCGCACGCTGTACCGGTTCAGCCTGAAAGATTATCAGGACGTCGCCAAGATCTGGCGGGGGACCCACCCCGACGGCGGGGAGCTTCAAGTGGTGGACGGCCCGCCCGAGGGCGGCGAGATCCCCATCTATCCCGACGTCCCCGAGGAGTTCGCCCCCGGCTTCAGCGCGGAGGAGATCGCCGAGCTGGCGAAGAAGCTCCAGCGCTAGAGCGCTAGCTCTTCCACCCCCGAACCGCGGGACCGGGCGGACGCGCACGCCGATGGGGGTTGTCCGCCCGGTCCCGATGCTATAACCTTCCTAACGATCCGCGATGACGCCTACCCCCATCGACGAGGCGACGATCCGACGACGGCTGGAGGCGGCCGGGCTGCGGCCCACCCTCGCCCGGCGCCTCCTCCTCGGGCTGCTTTACGAGTCGAACCGGCACTACACCCCCGAGGAGATGCTGGACGCGCTCCGGGCCCGGGGCCAGCCGATGAGCGTGGCCACCCTCTACCAGAACTTAAGGCAGCTGGTGGAGCGGGGTCTGCTGCGCAAGGTGACGGGCCCGGACGGGGTCGTCCGGTACGACGCGAACACCGCGCCGCACCACCATCTGGCCTGCGTCCGCTGCGGGCGGCTGGTGGACGTGGCCGTCGAGGGGCTCCCCCCGGCGTTCAAGCCCGTCCCGCTTCCGACCACGCCGCCCGAGGTCCGAGACGACCTCGACCGGTGGACGATCCTCGCGCCCCACGTCGAGCTCATGGGGATCTGCCCCCGCTGTCGGCGCGAGCGCGAGCACGGACTCGAACTCGAACGGGGGGAGCGGGGACAGGACCCAGCTCAAGCCGGGGG
>WFPR01000127.1 GCA_015487455.1 Candidatus Bipolaricaulota bacterium | reverse complement strand
TTGCGCTGGACCGTGAGCGTGAGCACCGTCCCCCTGACGGTCCCGCTGGCGGGGATGGGGTTCACGACGGCGAAGCGCACCTCGCCCGCCGCGTTGTCGAGGCGCCAAGCGAGCAGGCGCCAGCCCGGCACGGGCTTGATCTCGGTGATCGCGATGATGGTCGGGTCGAACGTCAGCCCACCCGCGCGGACCTCCAGCGCGGCCAGGCCCCCGTTCGGCATGTTCTGAACGCGAACGAGGAGGCTGTTCACGTGAAGATCCGCGATCAGGCCCGCCGTCCCCGTGGGCGGGAAGGGCCCGGCGGGCACCCCCAGACAGCCCCCGAGCAGCGCGCTCGTCGCCGAGCCCACGACGATCAGCGCGACGATCGGGGCGATTCGCCTGGCGTCCGCACGGGGCCAGCGAACACGCCCGCTGCCCCTCACTCGCGCGCTTGGGCTTGCCGCGATCAGCCTCAGGGCGAATGCCGTCACCGCAAGCACGGAAGCGGCGAGGCCGCCCGCTTGGGCCAGCTTGCTGCGCAGCCCCAGCGAGTGCTCCGCGAGCTTGCGGGCGTCCTCCTCTGCGACGGTCCCGTCGTTGTCCACGTCGCAGCGCCTCCGATCGTCGGCGGGGAGCGCCCTTAGGCCAAGCGCGGCCTGGAAGCAAATCCGCGCGTCGATGACGTTGACCCGGCCGTCGCGGTTGAGGTCGCGGCCGATGGCCGTGACGGTCAGGGTATCACGGCCCGTCCCGCCATGCCCATCGCTCACGGTCAGCTCCAGCACGTAGTTGCCCTCGACGTCCGGGGTGAACGTCGGCGTCGGGCTGCTGGCGCTTGAGAGCTGGGCCTGGCTGCTCACAGGCTTGCTCGTGAACGCCCACTGGAACGTCAGCGGGTCGCCGTCGGGGTCGCTCGAGCCCGTCCCGTCGAGCTGGACGGGGTCGCCCACGCTCACGATCCGGTCGGGCCCGGCGTCGGCCACGGGCGGGCTGTTCCCGCACGAGTTGCGGGCCTTGGGGGTGCCGTTGAGGGGATCGCCACCGGCGTCCAACCCGTTGCGGGTGACCCCGTCGTTGGTGCACCAGTTGGCGTCCGTATCG
Organism: Candidatus Bipolaricaulota bacterium; assembly: GCA_015487455.1. Lineage (GTDB taxonomy): Bacteria > Bipolaricaulota > Bipolaricaulia > RBG-16-55-9 > RBG-16-55-9 > S012-72. The sequence goes on along the minus strand of WFPR01000127.1, from coordinate 4,248 downwards.
GGGGCGCGGGGATCCATCCGCTCCATCGAGGCGTAGGGCGGGCTTCCCGAGCTTGGGGTGCCCGCGGGCCAGGGGCCGCCGTCGCCGTTGGCCGTGTCGATCGCCGTCCCCGTGGGGTCCTTGAGCGCAAGGCTCTCGCCTGAGTTGACGAGCGGGCCGGTGTAGATGCAGTCGGCGGGGATGTCGCTCACGGTATTGTCGTCGCTGCGCTCCAGCAGGAGGAAGCCCCCGGCGGGGATGACGAGATTGCTACCTCGTTGATCACGACGGTCCCCACGGGGGCGCCGATGAAGACCCGGCCTTCGCCCTCCTCGCCCTTGACGAGGCCAAGGCCGAGGGCGGCGAGGGGCAACGCCGACGCAAGGACAAAGAGAAGAAGACGGCTAACCGTCCTCGCTCTCGTCGTGGTCACGGGAAGCCAGCCTCCTTGCGATCCCCATCCCGCAACCTGGGCTCCACTATAGGGGCCTGATCAGGCCCTTGTCAACTCGGCTTGTGGCCTTCGGCGACCGTCGCGTACAATCCCCTCGAGCGAAGGGGGCAAAAAGGCCATGACTCTCAAACGAACGCCGCTCTTCGATCAGCACCGCAAGCTGGGGGCCAAGCTCGTCGAGTTCGCGGGCTGGGCGATGCCCCTGCAGTACACGAGCATCTTGGAGGAGCACAAGGCCGTTCGTGAGGGCGTTGGGGTCTTCGACGTCAGCCACATGGGACGGCTTTGGCTGAAGGGCCCTCAAGCCCTCGATCTGCTGGAGCGCCTGCTCCCGAACGACGTCAGCAGGCTGGACGTCGATCAGGCGCTCTACAGCCCGATGTGTCACGAGGGGGGCGGCACCCTCGACGACCTGATCGTCTACCGCCTGCCCGACGGCTACCTGGTCGTGGTCAACGCGGCGAACACCCAAAGGGATCTCGAGTGGATGCGGAAGCACGCGGTCCACTTCGACGTCGAACTGCGGGACGTCACAGCGGAGTGGGCGCAGCTCGCCGTCCAGGGGCCGAAGGCCGAGGCCGCCCTCCAAAAGCACGTCGGGGCGAACCTCGCCGGGGTGCGGTACTACCGCGGCGTGAGGACGGCGTACGCCGGGCAGCCCGTCCTGCTCACGCGGACGGGCTACACGGGCGAGGACGGCTTCGAGGTCTACGGCCCGCCCGAGGCGATCACGCAGCTGTGGGATGAACTCATCAGATCGGGGATTACGCCCGCGGGGCTGGGGGCCCGCGACTCGCTGCGGTTTGAGGCGTCGTACCCGCTGTACGGCCACGAGCTGGACGAGCAGACCACGCCCGTCGAGGCCGGGCTGGGCTGGACCGTGAAGGAGAAGCCCGTGGACTACATCGGGAAGGCCGTGCTGCTCCGGCAGAAGCGCGGCGAGGGCGTCCGCAAGCGCCTCATCGGCTTTCGGATGAGGGAGCCCGGCGTCCCCCGCCAGGGCTACAAGCTCTTCTTGAACGGGGAGGCAGCGGGCTACGTCACCTCGGGAATGAGGGCCCCGACGCTGGGGGCCTTCTTGGGGATGGGCTACGTCCGGGGCGCGGCGGCCCCGCCGCCGGGGACTCCACTTCAAGTCGAGATCCACGCCAAGCGCCGAGAAGCGGAGGTCGTGAAGTTGCCCTTCTACCGCGGCTCGCTGCGGACGTAGCCCGATGGCGTTACTCGCTCAGCGCCCGATCCGTGTCCCGCAGGCGGCGGGCCAGCTCCTCCAAGAGCTTCAAGGCCACGTCGGGGTGCGTTTGGATCAGCGCCCTTAGGTCCCAGCGGGTGAGGAGCAGGCACTCGGTGTCCTCCAGCGCGACCACGTCGGCCGAGCGGGGGAAGTTCGTGAGCAGGGCCATCTCGCCGAAGAACTGCCCCGCGCCCAGACGGGCCAGCGCGGTCCCACCGCGGCGGACCTCGACTTGGCCGTTTAAGATTAGATAAAAGGCAACCCCCTCCTCGCCCTCGCGCACGATCGTCTCGCCCGCTCGGAACGTCTGTCGCTTGGCCGTCTTGACCAGCCCCTCCAGCTCCCCTGAGCCGAGGCGGGCGAAGAGCGGCACGCCCTTCAGCTGTTGGACGAGCTCCTGACTCACCGTGTGCATCCCCCCTTCTTTGGCCCCATTAAAAAGCTAAGGGCGTTCCTTCGTCAAGTCCGAGCGGCAACCCGAAGAGCGCGCGGGCGTTCTGGGTGGTCGCCCGCGCCAACCCCTCGAGCGGGAGCCCCTTGAGCCGGGCCACGAACGCCGCGACGTCCCGCACAAAGAGGGGCTCGTTGCGCTTCCCGCGGTGGGGGACCGGCGCCAGGTAGGGCGCGTCCGTCTCGACCACCAGCTTGTCGAGGGGCGCGGCCCGCACGGCCTCCTGCAGCGCTTGGCTCTTGGGAAAGGTCACGATGCCGTTTACGCCCACGTAGAGCCCCAGCTCCAGCACCCGCTCCAACAGCGCCCGATCCCCCGTGAAGCTGTGCCAGACGCCCCCCACGCTATAGCGCTTCAAGACGGGGATCAAGTCGCCCTCGGAGTCGCGGTTGTGCAGCACGACGGGCTTTTCAAAGCGCTGAGCCAGCTCGAGCTGGGCCTCCAGCGCGATCTTCTGCGCGTCCCGCGGCGAGAATTCTTTGAAATAATCGAGCCCGATCTCGCCGACGGCCACGACCCGCTCCCGCTGGAGCAGCCGCTCCAGCTCCTCGAGTGCGCGGGGGTCGAAGCGCCCTTTTTGAACGTAGCGCCTCGCCTCGTGGGGGTGCACCCCGACGGCGGCCCAAACCCAGGGGGCATAGCGCTCGGCGAGCTCGACGGCCCTTCGGCTCGACTCCAAATCCGTCCCCATGGTGACAACCGCGATGCCCGCCTCCCGCGCCCTTTGGACGACGGCCTCGCGATCCCCGTCGAACGGGGGCGCGTCGAGGTGTGCATGGGTGTCGACGAGTCGAATTTGAGTCATGGCTCAAACTCCTTCAGCACGTCGGGCAACACGGCCAGGAGGTCGCGCGGGAGCATCGCCCGCTCGCCCGTTTTGGGCTTTAAGCGATCGGCCAGGAGCCCGTGGAGGAAGACAGCCGCGGGCGCGGCCTCCTCGGGGGGCATCCCCTGCGCGATCAGGCCCACAAGGAGCCCCGTGAGCACGTCCCCGCTCCCGCCCGTCGCCAAGCCGGAGTTGCCCGTGCTGTTGATGTAAACTTTTCCGGAGGGCAGCGCCGTCACCGTGGGCACGCCCTTGAGCACCAGCACGACGTTGAACTCCCGCGCGACGTCGAGGGCCACGTCCACCCGCGCCCGCTCGATCTCGGCCACGGGTTGTTCGAGGAGCCGGGACAGCTCGCCCGGGTGGGGCGTGAGCACTATGAACGTGTCTTTGGCTGTTTTCTTGAGAAGCTTGCGGCCTTCTGGGGAAGCCAAGGCGTTGATCCCGTCGGCGTCGATCACCACGGGGATCTTGAGCTGCGGAAGCCGGGGGAGGACCCGCTCCAGCAGCTCGACGATCGGGGGCCGTCGGGAGAGCCCCGGCCCGATTGCCGCCGCGTCGACGCCCAGCTCTTCGATCGCTCGGAGAAGGGGCTCGGCGGCGTCCTCGGAGAGCGCCCCTTCCCGCTCGGGCAGCGGGAGCTTGACGGCTTCCAGCACCCGCGCCTCGATCACGGGGCTCAAGCCCTCGGGATACGCCAAGTAGACGAGCCCCGTCCCCGCCCGCAAGGCCGCTTCGGCCGTCATGATGGCGGCGCCCGAGAGGCCCCGCGAGCCCGCTATAATGAGAGCCTTCCCGTACGTCCCCTTGTGGCTGTACGCCCTCCTCCGGGGCAGCCGATCCCGCACGAAGCGCTCCTCGACGAGCTCGAGCCCCGTCTCGAACTGCTCGTGGAGGGGGGGCGGATACCCCAGCCTCGCGACGACGATCTCGCCCGCGCACTCCCGCCCCGGGTACAACAGGAGCCCCAGCTTGGGCGCCTCCAGCGTGATCGTAAGGTGCGCCTTGACGGCTACGCCCCCCACGTGGCCCGTGTCCGCGTCCACGCCGGAGGGCAGGTCCACACTGACTACGAACGCTTGGCTTTGGTTGATGAACTCGATTACGGGCTTGAGGAGCCCACGGACGGGGCCCTTGACCCCGATGCCCAGGAGGGCGTCCACGACGACGTCCGCCCCGCGAAGCGTCTCCTCGAGAACGCCGAGATCGCCTTCGCTTCGGACGTAGCGGATGGGGAGCCCGAAGCGCTCGAGGATCTCGGCCTGCGTGCGGGTCTCCTCCGAGAGCTTGTCGGGGCTGCCCAC
>WFPR01000126.1 GCA_015487455.1 Candidatus Bipolaricaulota bacterium | reverse complement strand
TACTGGGTGGCCTTCTCCCCCGACGGTCGCTGGCTGGCCCTCAGCACGCCGGAGGGGAAGATCACCCTGTGGGAGACGGCGCGGTGGCGGGTCGTCCGCTCCACGAGGCTGCCGAAGGAGCCTTACACGCTCTGCCCTCCCCGCTTGCGGTTCTCCCCGGACGGCTCGCTCCTCGGGGCCAAGTTCCGCGAAAGCGACTGGCTGTACGTCCTCGGCGTGCCGGATCTTACGCTGCGCGTTCGAGCGAGAGCGCTTCAGGGGAAGGACCTGGCCTTCTCCGGCGACGGGCGTTGGGTCGTCTACCGCTCCCTTTACCGCGCCCTGCCCACGGGCGGATGCCTCGTCATCCGTGACCTCATGACGGGCCATGAGGAGCGATGGCCCCTCTGCGCGGATCGCTTCGCCCTCAGCCCCGATCTTACGCCCTCCGGACCGGCCGCCGTGGCCGTAAGCGACGACCAAGAGGTCCGTTTCATCCGCTTCATCCGCGACCCTCAAGGACCGTCGCCTCGCGTCCTCTGGCGCGTGCCCCTCCGGGACGTTCGCGACCTGATCTTCTCGCCCGACGGGCGGAGGGTGGCCCTGCTGGCCGGGAGGCGCTTGCTCATCTTGGACGCCGAGGACGGGAAGATCCTGTACGAGGAGGAGCGCCCGGGGGACTGGATCAGGCTGGAGATGGGCTCCCCCGCTGACCCCGACCCCAAGTTCGTTCAAGTTGGGAGGGGGCGATCGATCCTCTTTGCGTTTGACGGGACCGCGCTCCTGGACGTTCAATGTCCTTGCCATGCATTCTCAAAAAGTGCTCGAGTGCTGCCGCCTCAAGCCCTCGTCACCACCGCCGCTCACTCTCCCCGTCCCGTCGCGGAAATTTGGGACATCTGGGGGCGCCCCCGTCAGGAGCTCCCCCCTGACCCCTACGCGTTGGACGCAGTGCACTATCCCAAAGCCTTGGCCCTCTCCGCCGACGGCACGCGCATCGCCGTGGCTTGGAGGCTATCGCTTCAAAGTCGAGGCGTCGTGAAGGTTTGGGCGTTCTCCGGCACGCGGGCAACCGACCTAAGCGTTTGGGAGGTTCAAGATCTTCCTCCGGGAGTGTTTAAGCTGGGTCCGTTCTCGCCCGACGGGGAGAGGTTGGCGCTTGTCATCCGCCCAAACGACAAACAGGAACTCCAGCTTCGCTCTGTAATGGACGGCCGCCTCCTAGGGCGTTGGTCCCCTCCTTCGGCCACGGATTACAGCGTGCTGCAGCCGCTGGCCTGGCCCCGCGACGACGAGCTTTGGGTCGCCCACCTGCGGGAGGAGGGCGCCCACGATGCGGCCGAGCTGGTTCGCGTCCCGTCCGGCGAGACCCTCGGCGAGTTCCCCATGCCCGCATGGATCACCGCCCTGGCCCTTTCGCCGGACCGTCGCTTCCTGGGGATGGGCAACTGTGCCGCTTCCCTAATGTGGGATCCAAGCGGGTGGGTGTGCCAGGGTCAAGGGGACGCGCTGATCCGCCTGTGGGACGTTCAGGCAGGGCGGCTGATCTGGGAGCGGACGATCCCGTGGGATCGCGTGACGGCGCTGGTCTTCTCCCCCGACGGGCGGTACGTCGCGGCCGGGGTGTGCACGGAGCGCAAAGATGATCGTTTCCGCTGCGCCCTCGCGCTTTGGGAGGTGTCCAGCGGCCGGTTCCTGGGGGCCGTCGACACCGCGGGCCTCTTCGTGGAGGAGATCGACGTCCTCCCCGACGGGGGACGCGTCATCACGGCGTCGGAAAGCGGCCTCGCGCTGTGGGACGTCCGAAAGCTCCTCGGCGTGGGCGCATCCGCGCCCGGCGGGCGACCTTGACCCCCTCAACCCTCGGCGGCCTCGGGGGCGGGGAGGGCCTCCCGGTGGCCGCACTCGCGGTTCGTGCAAACGAACTGCTCGTCCCGAGCCACGAGCACGCCCTTGTCGCACTCGGGGCAGAGCTTGACGGGCCGCTCGTTGACGGTGAAGGTGCACTCCGGGTAGCCCGCGCAGCCGTAGAACGCCCGGCGCTGGCTGCGGGCGTAGCGCTCCACGAGGTCGCGGCCGCACAACGGGCAGGGCACGCCCGTCGAGAGGGGCCGCGTCCCCTTGCACTTGGGGTAGTTGGAACACCCCCAGAATCGCCCGAACTTGCCCTCGCGTAGCGTCATGGGGGCGCCGCACTCCGGGCACGCGGGCGCCTCCTCGGAGCCCTCCTCGGACGGGTGGGCGCGCTCGGCCCGCTCCTCTTGATGGGCCAGGAGCCCCTTGCTGACCAGCACGCGCTTGCCCTTGTAGACGTACTCGACGGTCTCGGGGAAGTCGATCGTCTCACGGCAGTCGGGGTAGCGCGTGCAGCCCAGATACGCCTTGCCCTTCCAGAAGCGGACCTCCATGGGGGCGCCGCACTTGGGGCACTGGACGTCCGTCAGCACTTTAAACGTCCTCGACGAGCGGAGCTCCTGCTGAACTTGAGCGAGGCGCTTCGCCAGCGGCTCGTAGAACTCCAAGAGCACCTGGACGCGGCTGCGCGCCCCCTCCTCGATCTGGTCCAGCGCCGCCTCCATCTGGGCGGTGAAGCCTTCCTCGACCGTGAGCGGGAAGTAGTCCTTCAAAAAGTCCGTGGCGATGAAGCCCAGGAGCGTCGGCTTTAAGATCCCGCCCTTCTCGCGCACCACGTAGCCGCGCTCCTGGATCGTCGAGACGATCGTGGCGTAGGTGCTCGGCCGCCCGATCCCCTTCTCCTCCAGCGCCTTGACCAGGGTCGCCTCGCTGTAGCGCTTCGGCGGCTCGGTAAAGCGCTGCTCCGCCAGGACGTCCACCAGCTTGAGCGCGGTCCCCTGGGCGAGCGCCGGGATCTCGACGCCCTCCTCCTTGAGGGGCGGCATCGCCCAGACCTTGAGGAAGCCCTCGAAGACGAGCTGGGCGCCCTTCGCGATGAGCTCGTAGTCGCCCGCTTTTATGGTGACCTGGCGCTTGGCGTAGCGGGCCTCGGCCATCTGGGTGGCCACGAACCGCTCCCAGATCAGCTTGTAGAGCTTGTACTGGTCCTGGGTGAGGTAGGGCTTGACGCTTTCGGGGGTGCGGCGCACGTCCGTCGGGCGGATGGCCTCGTGGGCGTCCTGGGCGGCCTTCTTGTTCTTGAAGACCCGCTCCTTGGGCGCCAAGTAGTCGGGGCCGAACCGCTCGCGGATGAAGGCGCGGACGGCCTGGCGCGCCTCCTCCGAGACCCGCAGGGAGTCCGTCCGCATGTACGTGATGAGCCCCTCGTGGCCCTCCTCCAGCTCCACGCCCTCGTAGAGCTGTTGGGCCAGCTGCATCGTCCTCTTCGGCGAGAACTTGAGCCTCGAAGAGGCGGCCTGCTGGAGCGTGCTGGTGATGAACGGCGGCGGCGGCGTCCGCTTGCCCTCCTCCTCAGCAACCGCCGCGACGATTAGGCCCCCCGCCTGGGCGAGCCGGACCAGCTCGGCCTTGATGCGCTCGGCCTCCTCGCGCGTGGGGACCTCGGCCTTCTCCCCCTTGATGCGCACGAGGCGCGCTACGAATTCGTGCCCGTCTTCGGGGATCGCGAGCTTCGCGTCGATCGTCCAGTACTCCTGGGGGACGAACTCTTGAATCTCGAGCTCGCGGTCGCAGATGAGCCGCAGCGCGACGCTCTGGACCCGCCCGGCCGACAACCCCTCGTACTTGCTGCCCGAGAGCGTCTTGGAGAGCAGCGGGCTGATCAAATACCCCACCAGGCGGTCGAGGATGCGCCGCGCCCGCTGGGCCTCCACCAGCCTTAGGTCGATCTCCCGAGGGTGCCGGATCGCCTCCAGCACGACCCGCTTGGTGATCTCGTTGAACGTCACCCGGAGGTAGGGCTTCTTCTTTTTGTGGTTGAGCACCTCGTAGAGGTCGAAGGCGATCGCCTCGCCCTCGCGGTCGGGGTCCGTGGCTAAATACACCACCTCGGCGTCCTCGACGGCCTTCCTCAGCTGGGCGACGGCCTTCTTGTTCGTGACGACGAACTTGGGCTCGAAGTCGTGCTCGATGTCCACGGCGAGCTCCTTCTCGGGGAGGTCCCGCACGTGGCCCATCGAGCTCATCACCTTGAAGTCCTTGCCCAAGTAGCGCTGGATCGTGCGCGCCTTGGCCGGGGATTCGACGATCACCAGCTTGCTCATCGCGTCTCGAGGCCTCCAAGCTCCCAAGCGAACGGGAAAATCCGCAAGGGACGGACATTATAGCACGTCCGAAGGGCCTGTCAAGGCCGCTCGGAGCCGGAGCCCGCGGGCTCCAGCCGCTCCAGGAGCTGACGGTACATCCGCTGGAGGAACGCCTGACGGTCCTCGTACTTGATGAGGTCCGAGCGGCCCTGCATCACGATGTGGAACGCGAACGGGCTCGGGTGGGGCATCACCCGCCCGACGATCTCGATCTCGCCCCGCTTGATCTCGTCTAAGATTCGCTCGGCCCCGGCCACGTCCATCGCGTCCTCCATCACCTCGCGATAGGCTTCTTTGAGGATGGGGAACTCGGGGTCGAGCGCCTCGACGGCGTGCTGCAGGATGGCCGCCTTCATCTGCTGGCTCCCCACGGACTTGCGATGGCCCTTGTACCGCTTGAGGATCATCAGCCCCCGCGTGGCGCAGTGGCGGAAGCGCCTTCGCAGAATCTCGGTGTCGCTCAGCGCGTCCCGCAGCACCGCGCGCAGGTCCCGATCCTTCAGCAGGTCAAAAGCCCGCAGCACCCGCACCCGGCCCTCGTACGCCAGATAGAAGCCGTGGTCCGTGATCCCCACTTCGACGTCGCGGTCCTCCTGGCGGGAGATGAGCCAGGCGAGGGCCCGGCTCAGGGCGTCGTTCACCCGCCGTCCGAAGAGCGTGTGGAAGATCACCCACGTCTTGACGGGGCCGCGCCAGCGGCCGGGCTCTAGCTCCTCCTGGTAGAACTCGATGAGGATCTTGCGGCGGTGCGGGATCTCGGCGTAGCGGTGCTGCTCCCAGAAGTAGCGGTGGAGCGCCTCGGCGCCCTTCTCGTCAATGTAAAGATATTCGCGGATGAAGCGCTTGATCTCGTCGGCGGGCCGCCCCGCCTCGAACATCTGGGCCAACTTCTCGCGGAAGATCTGAATCTCTAAGGCCACGTCGAAGCTTAAGGGGAGCATCTCGGAGAACCACGACGGGACCGTCGGCGTCTGGCCGTGGGCGGGCTCGACGTGGGCCGTCATGCCCCTTGAATGCTTAAAGCGATACGTCTCGCCGCCCAAGACGAAGATGTCGCCCTTGCGGAGCATTTCCAAGAACGCTTCCTCGATCGTCCCGATGCGCTTCCCGCCGCACTTGACGACCACCTGGGCCTCGTCCGGGATCGTGCCCACGTTGGTGAGGTAGAGCATTCGCGCCAAGCGCCCGCGCTTCCCGATCACGCCCTTTTCGCGGTCATAGTAGATCTTCGCGTACACCCGACGGTCTTCGAGGGACGCGTACTCGCCCGCCAGGTACTCCAGCACCTTCTCGAAGTCCGTCCAGGGGAGATCGCGGTAGCAGTAGCTGCGGGTGACCAGCTCGTAGAGGTCCTCGACGGCGTACGGGCGGTCGAGCACGATCCCGAAGATCTGCTGGGCCAGCACGTCCAGGCAGTTGGTCGGGATGTGGACGCGGTCGAGCTTCCGCTCGACGGCCCCCTTGAGCATCGCGCTGCACTCGACCAGGTCGTCGCGGTCGGTCACGACGAGGCGGCCCCTGATCGTGTCGTGGAGCTTGTGGCCGCTGCGCCCGACCCGCTGCAGCGCCCTGGTGACGCTCTTGGGCGAGCCCAGCAGGATCACGAGGTCGACGTACCCGATGTCGATCCCCAGCTCCAGCGACGTGGAGGAGACGACGACCTTGAGCTCCCCGGCCTTGAGCCGCCGCTCGATCTCCAGCCGCACCTCCTTGGAGAGCGAGCCGTGGTGCGCCCCGATGACCTCGGCGTACTGGGGGTAGCGCGCCTTGAGGAAGTGGACCACGCGCTCCGTCCCCGAGCGGGTGTTGGTGAAGATGAGCGTGGTGCGGTGCTCGTCGATGAGCCGCCCCAGCAGCTCGTAGAGCTTGCTCTGAATGGTCTCGGCGGGCGTCTCGATGAAGTCGTCCACGGGGCTCAGCACCTTAAGGTCGAGCTTCTTGTCGAAGCGGGCGTCGACGATCCAGCCGGGGCGCCAGGGGTCCTCGCCGTCGGCCATCTCGGCCAGCACTCGCCCGTAGCGCCGCCCGAACAGAAAACGGGCCACCTCGTCCAGGGGGCTGATCGTGGCCGAGAGCCCGATGCGCGTGAACGCCGTGATCTCGTTGAGGCGCTCCAGCGTGAGGCTCAGGTGCACGCCGCGCTTGTTCTCGGCCAGGGCGTGCACCTCGTCGACGACGACCCACTCGACGCCCCGGAAGCGCTCCTGGAAGCCCTTCGAGGCGAGGGCGATCGCCAGCGACTCCGGCGTGGTGATCAGGATGTGGGGCGCTCGCTCGCGCATGCGCTGCTTGCGGCTGGCGGGCGTGTCGCCTGTCCGCACGGCCACCCGAATGCCTAAATCCCGCTGGGCGATCTCCCGGACGCCCCGGAGCGGCTCGTGGAGGTTGCGCTCGATGTCGTTCCCCAGCGCCCGCAGTGGCGAGACGTAGACGCAATACACTTTGTTCTCCAGCTCGCCCCGCTCCGCGAGCCCCACCAGCTCGCTGATGATCGTTAAAAAGGCCGTGAGCGTCTTGCCACTGCCCGTCGGCGCCGACACCAAGCAGTTCTCCCGCCGTGCGATCAGCGGCAGCGCGTAGCGCTGGGGCGGGCTGAACGTCCGAAACGTCTTCTGGAACCAGGCCCGCACCCAGGGATGGAGCAACGCGTAAAGCTCTTCGTCCGTGTATGTCTGCCGTTGCTGGCGGATCATGGGCGGGGTACAAGCTATCGAGAAAGGGGGAGGATTACAAGAACAAGACGCGATTTTTCAGTTCTTCAGCCTGAAGCGTTGTCGCGCATTCCCGGAGGCGTCGGATGCACTCCCCGATGCCGGAGCTTCTCCGGGTGGGCGTAGATCACGCCTCAGTGCTCTTTTCCCGATTGTGCCCACTCCCAGGCAAGTCGAATGAGGTCTGCATCGTGAGTGAACAAGACGGCTTGCTCTTGGGCCGCATAGCGCAGCTGCTCTTCGTCACTCGCTCCCAGCTTTCCCGCTTCCGCGGTCGTGAAGGCGTCTATGCGCCGTCGGCGCAGCCCCGCAGCCACAGCGGAAGGCACGTTCTCATCCAGATAGATCCGAACGGGGGCCACGTCCCTTGTCTTGTTGTTCTTGTGTCGAGACGATCTTTGCTTGAAGCTCCGCCACCATCCGTCGCTCTTCCGCCATTTGGCGCTCGATCTCGTCCACGTTCTCGTAGTAGTAGGACAGAGCGTCGTGGACCTGAGCCAAGGTCAAATGAGGATGAGCCTGCACGATCTCGTCGGGTGTCCACCCCCAGCGCTCGTACTCGAGCACAATTTGAGACACCTTAATGCGTGTTCCCCGGATGATGGGTTTGCCCCCACAAACACCCTTCTTGCGGGTAATGTAGGGATGCTTGAGTCGCGTTCGCCCTGTCTTCTTAGATGCCATCTCCCCGCCCACTCCCTTGAGCGACCCTCCCCTTGTACCACGGGAGGCGTGGATGCGCAACCGCCTAAGGCCATTTGAGCACCTTGAGCCCCACCCTCGCGATCCCCTTCTCCACGATGCCCAGCTTTTGGGCCGCGGCGTACGACAGGTCGATGATCCGCCCCGGCACGAACGGCCCCCGGTCGTTGATCCGCACGACCACCCAGCGGCCCGTGTCCAGATCGACGACCTTGACGAGGGTGTTAAAGGGCAAGGTCTTGTGCGCGGCGGTCATCGCGTACATGTCGTAGATCTCGCCGTTGGCCGTCCGCTGGCCGTGGAAGCCGGGGCCGTACCACGACGCGATCCCGACTTGATCGTACTGCAGCCGCTGCACGACCCCCACCAAGAGGAGCAGCGCCATGAAGGCGACCACGAAGACCTCGCGCACGGCCGTCCGTCACCCCCGGGAGTTGAGCGTCAAGCGAGGGCAGCGTAATGCTCCCGAACGGGGCGCGCAAGGCGACGGACGCGTCACGCGCGGCGCCTTCGGCGCCTCCGCGCGGCGCTCATGACCCGATCGAGCAGGACGTGCAGCCCGTTCGGCAGGTACAGCCCGACGAGAACGGCGAGGACCAGACGGCCGTTTAGGCTCAGGGGGAAGG
>WFPR01000125.1 GCA_015487455.1 Candidatus Bipolaricaulota bacterium | reverse complement strand
CCCCGAAGAGGTGCACAGTCCACAGGACGAGCGTCCCCCCCAGCAGCGCGGACAGGCCGATGAGGAGCGCGATAAGGAGCTCCCATCCGTCCCAGGGCTGGCCGAGCACCACCCCCATGACGGCCACAAGCCCCACGCTGAGGCCCACAAGGAGCCCTTGACGGATGGGACAGCCCGCTTTGCGGGCCAGCTCCTCGTACTCCCACGCGGCCACGGCCGCGACCAGGGCCGTGAGCAACGAGATCAGCCAGCGAAGATCCCAGCGGTCGGCAACCCACACCCACCCCAGCACGAGGGGGATCGCGACGAGGGCGGTCAGAACCCGATTCCGCATCGTCAAGTTGGCAAGTTGGATTTTGGGTTGAAGTCAGGGGTCGAGCACCCGCCCGAAGCGCCGTTCCCGTTGTTGATAGTCCTCAAGGGCGTCGAGCAGCTCCTCGGGGGTGAAGTCGGGCCAGAGCGTCTCGGTGACCCACAGCTCGGTGTAGGCGACCTGCCAGAGCAGGAAGTTGCTGAGGCGCTCCTCGCCGCCCGTGCGGATCAGCAAATCGGGGTCGGGCAGCTCGGCCGTGTACAGATATCGGCGGAAGAGGCGCTCGTCAAGGGGCTCCCCGTTGAGGCGCCCTCGCAGCTTGTCGTCCACGATCCGCCGGACGGCCTGCAGGATCTCCTGGCGGCCGCCGTAGTTGAGCGCGATGCTCAGGTGGAAGCGCTCGTAGCGCCGCGTCTCCCGGACGGCCCGCTCAACCTCGCGGCGCAGCGCCGCGGGCAGCCCGTCGAGCTCGCCCAGCACCCGTAAGCGGATCTCGTGCTCGTGCAGCCGATCGAGCTTCTGCCTCAAGAAGTCGCGCAGCAGCGCGAACAGGAACTCCACCTCGTGGCGCGGGCGGGCCCAGTTCTCCGTCGAGAAGGCGTAGAGGGTGAGATAGGGGATCTCCAGCTCCCGGCCGACGAACTCGACCAGGCGCTCGGCCGCTTTCAAGCCGTGGCGGTGGCCCTCGGTGCGCGGCCAGCCGCGGCGCTTGGCCCAGCGCCCGTTCCCGTCCATGATGATCGCGAGGTGCTGCGGCAGCGGGCGGGCCTTCACCCGCCGCACCCGGGCCGCCAACGACGCCCCCGGCGCCGCCCGGCCTTCCTCAACGACTGGCTCGATGGGGCTCGGCTTCGCGCCCGTGTGCGCCATGGTCCGTTCCGCGTTGCGCGCTACGCGTTGGCCCCCAAGAGGTCGAGGTTCTCCTCGAGGCGGGCGATCAGCGCCCCCAGCTCCTCGGCCCGCGCCTTCTCCCGCTCGACGACCTCCTTGCGGGCCTTCTGCAGGAACTCGGGGTCGTCGAGCCGCCGCCGGACCCGCTCCAGCTCCCGGCGGGCCTCCTCCAAATCGCGCAGGAGCCGCTCGCGCTGCTTTTCTACGTCGACGACGCCCTCCAGCGGCAGGAAGACCTCGGCGAACTCGAGCACGCGGCGGGGGGCGTTCTGAGGCCGCTCGACGTCGGGGCCCACCGTCAGCCCGCCGGGCTCCACCCCGGCCAGCCGCTCGAAGTAGTGCGCGTGCTCGCGGCAGAGCCGCTCGATCTCATCGCTTTGCGCGCGCACGAGCAGCCGGGTGCGCCGCCCCGGCGGGACGCCCCACTCCGAGCGCAGGGTGCGGACCGCGACGACCAGCTGCTGCAACGCGTCCATCTCGCGTTCGGCTTGTTCATCGTGATGCTCGGGCCAGGGCCTCGGGAAGGGCGCGACCATCACGCTCTCGGCGTCCCGGACGCCCGAGGGCAGCTTCTGCCACAGCTCCTCGGTGATGAACGGGACCATCGGGTGCAGCAACTTGAGCGTCTCCCGCAGCGTGAAGGCCAGCACGCCCTGGGCCGTGCGCCGGTCCTCCGCATCAGAGCCCGCGAGCCGGGGCTTGATCAGCTCCAGATACCAGTCGCACAGCTCGCCCCAGAAGAAGCCGTAGAGCCCTTCGGCGGCGAGGTTGAAGTCGTAGGCGTCCAGCCGGGCGCGGGTCTGCTCGATCGCGCCCGTAAGGCGCGACAGGATCCAGCGGTCCTCCAGCCTTCGGGCTTGAGCGATCAGAGCCTCCAGCTCGCTCGGGGCGCTCAGCCGAAAATCGCTCAGGTTCATCAGGGCGAAGCGGGCCGCGTTCCAAATCTTGTTCAAGAACTTGCGCGAGCCCTCGACGTCCCGCTCCGAGAGGCGCATCTCCTGGCCCTTGGTCGTGTTGCCGAGGAGCGTGAAGCGGAGCGCGTCCATCCCGAACTTCTCGCGCATCTCCATGGGGTCGATGACGTTGCCCAGCGTCTTGCTCATCTTGCGGCCCTGCTCGTCGGTGATGATCGGGTGGAAGAAGACGTCGCGGAAGGGGATCTCGCCCAGGAAGTGCAGCCCCATCATGATCATCCGGGCCACCCAGAAGAAGATGATGTCCGGCCCGGTGCTGAGCAGCGCCGTCGGGTAGAAGTAGTGCAGCTCGGGCGTGTCGTCGGGCCAGCCCATGATCCCGAAGGGCCAGAGCGCCGAGCTGAACCACGTGTCCAGGATGTCCTCGTCTTGCTGAATATGGGAGGAGCCGCAGTGGCGGCAGCGCTGGGGCGCCTCGAGCTGCACCGTGATGCCCCGGCAGTCGCGGCAGTGCCAGGCCGGGATGCGGTGCCCCCACCACAGCTGCCGCGAGATGCACCAGTCCTTGATGTTCTCCATCCAGTCGAAGTAGATCTTGGTCCAGCGCTCGGGGACGAAGCGGATGCGCCCCTGCCTGACGGCGTCGATGGCGGGCTCGGCCAGGGGCTTCATTCGGACGAACCACTGCTCCGAGATCAGCGGCTCGATCACGGTGCCGCAGCGCTGGCAGTGGCCGACGCTGTGGCGATGGGGCTCCTCCCTGACGAGCAGCCCTTGGGCCTTTAAATCCTCGAGGACGCGCTCGCGGCACGCGTAGCGGTCCAGCCCGCGGTACGGCCCGGCGTTCTCGTTGCAGGTCGCGTCGGGGTTGAAGATGTTCACGCGCTCGAGCCCGTGCCGCTCCCCGATCTCGAAGTCGACGGGGTCGTGGGCGGGCGTCACCTTGAGCGCCCCGGTCCCGAACTCGCGGTCCACGGCCTCGTCGGCGATCACGGGGATTCTTCTGTTGAGCAGGGGCAGGATGACCGTTCGTCCGACGAGGTGTCGGTAGCGCTCGTCGTCGGGGTGGACGGCCACGGCGGTGTCGCCCAGCATCGTCTCCGGGCGGGTCGTCGCGATGATCAGGGCCTCGTCGGAGCCCTCCAGCGGGTACTTGACGTAGTAGAGCTTGCCCTCCGTCTCTTCATAAACAACTTCGAGGTCGGAGAGGGCGGTGCGGCAGCGGGGGCACCAGTTGATGAGCCGCTCCCCGCGATAGATCAGGCCCTCCTCGTACAGCCGAACGAAGACGGTGAGCACGGCGCGGGAGAAGCCCTCATCGAGCGTAAAGCGCTCGCGGCTCCAGTCGCAGGAGCACCCCAGCGCCTTGAGCTGCTCCTTGATTTTATGGCCGTAGCGCTCCTTCCAGGCCCAGCCCAGCTTCAGGAACCACTCGCGGCCCAGATCGTAGCGGGTGAGGGGCCGGTCGTCGTCGGGGAGGGGGAAGCCGATCTGCTCCAGCAGGTCGTCGAGCTCGCGCCGCTGGAGCGCCCGCTCGATCAGCACGTGGACGGCGATGCTTGCATGGTCCGTGCCGGGGAACCAGCAGGCCTCGAAGCCGTCCATCCGCTTGTAGCGGATCATCACGTCCTGGAGGGTGTTGTTGAGGGCGTGGCCCATGTGCAGCTCGCCGGTGACGTTCGGGGGCGGGATCACGATCGCGTAGGGCGTCTTGTCAGGGTTCACCCGCCCGTGGAAGTAGCCCTTCTCCTCCCAGAAGCGGTACCAGCGCGCCTCCACGCCCTTCGGGTCGTAGGCCTTCGGCAGCTCCATGCGCGTCCTCTCCTTCCCCTTCTCCTTCTCCCCCTCACGCGCGCCGCGTCGTCACGCGTGGCCCATGATACTTCGCGCCAAGGCCGGATCAAGGACAGGCTTCCTTGGGTCTCAAGCTTAGGCGACGAACTCATCGGGGGCGAAGAAGCGTTCGATCTCGCGGGCGGCCGTCTCCTTGGAGTCGGAGCCGTGGATCAAGTTGGCCGTAAGATCCAGCCCGAAGTCGCCGCGGATCGTCCCCGGCTCGGCCTCGAACGGGTTCGTCTTGCCCATGAGCCGTCGAATTACAGAGATGGCCTGCGGCCCCTCGACGACCATCGCCACCACGGGCCCTGAGGTGATGAACTCGATCAGCTCCGGGAAGAAGGGCTTCCCGCGGTGCTCGGCATAGTGCTCTTCTGCCAGATTTTTGTCAACGCGGATCATCTTTAGGGCGACGATGTCGAGGTTCTTCTGTTCGATGCGCTTGATGAGCTCCCCGATCAAGCGCCGTCGGACGGCGTCGGGCTTGAGCAGCACCAGCGTTCGTTCTCGCTCCATAACGCAACGCACCTCGCTGCATTAAGAGGGTGAACGCCTAAACGGGATCAAGACGCCGTACGTTCTACACGATGGGGAGTCAAATGGCAACCGCATGGGGTTCTACGGGGGGAGTAACAAAGGGAGCAATGGGGGGACCTACGAGGCCCTCAGAAGCGGAGCGATGGCCCTGCCCCATAGACGGGTTGCACGAAGCGCTCCATAAGGGGCACGTAGAGCCCGACCCTGTAAGGAAAGGGCGAACTGAGGCGAGGGGTGCCAGCGCAGGCCCGTCTCCAGATCCCACGTCCCGGAGAGGAAGTAGGCTCCGCTTGCCCACACGCCGAGGGAGCGGGTAAGCGAGATCTCGGCCTCCAAGCTGAAGCCGCTGGACGAAGACGTCGGGTTCGCCGAGGAAGACTTAAGTACCGCTAGAATCACCGTTGAAAAGGAAAGCACAACAACGAAAACGAAGTAGTTCTTTTAGTTACTGTTTGTTTCGAACCCTATCGGCCACGGAAATTCCTCGGGGCAGAGGTCCATAACTCGGTTGCCGTAAATTTGGTTACCGCTTCCCTCAAGCCTTCCGGTGAACTCCTGGGGCCCAAGGGGACCCCCCGCCCAGTTGCAGGCCTGAACGTTGATGGCGATTCCAAAGTCATTAGCATGAATTAAATTGTTTTCGAACGTTGCAAGGACAGCGGGGGCGCTGTTAACCTAAGCTGAGCTTGGAGAGGTTGTAGAAGCCGGCCCAGGTCCAGACCCACTCCTTCACGCTTCGCACACTCCCTTCCGGAAAGTATCCGGCGAAGCTCGCCAACCGCCTCTTCAGTTGTGTGAAGAGGCTCTCTACC
>WFPR01000124.1 GCA_015487455.1 Candidatus Bipolaricaulota bacterium | reverse complement strand
TTGGCCCCCCGCGCTGCTCGAGCTGGAGCGCCGGGTGCGCGACGCCCTGGACGCCTGGCTCCTCGTCCGCCCCCGCTTCAAGGAGTTCCTCGTCGGGCAGCCCGCCCTCTGGCTCGGGCTCCAACTCCGGCGTCGGCTTTTCAACCCGCGAGCCCAGCCTTGGGCGTTGGGATTGCAGCTCATCGGGCTGCTGGCCCCCGTCTCGATCGTGAACAGCTTCGCCCACCTGCACACGCCCCTCGGCGTCACGCTGCTCCGGACGCTCCACGGGGTGTGGCTGGGCCTGCTGCTGGGCCTGCTCGGGCAAACCCTCCTTTTCCGCGCGTCTCGACTTTTTCGCACCCGCCCCGTAGACTGATCTCCCAGAACTCAACCGAACCGATGAGCGCTTATGAAGGGCCGGACCGAGCGCGGAGGGAAGCTCGTCGTCTCGGGCTACTACGGCTTCGGGAACGTCGGCGACGAGGCGATATTGCGGGTGCTCGTCGAGGAGCTGAAGGCCCGCTTTCGCGACTCGAATCGCGGCACGAATGTAGAGATCGTGGTGCTCTCGGCGGCCCCCGCGGAGACGGCCAGGCGCTACGGCGTGCGGGCCGTCGACCGCTGGAGCCCGCTTCAAATCATCAGGGAGCTTCGGGGCGCCTCTGGGTTCATCCTCGGCGGGGGCGGGCTCATCCAGGACCGGACGAGCCGCCGCTCGGCCCTGTACTATTTGAGCTTGGTCGCGCTGGCCCGGCGCGCGGGCTGCCCCGTGTTCCTCGTGGGGCAGGGGCTGGGGCCGCTGCGCAGCGCCGCGCTCTACCGTTGGGCGAGGCGGCTCCTGCGGGGCGTCGAGTTCGCCGTGGTGCGCGACGAGCCCAGCGCCACGCTGCTCCGGCGCTGGGGCCTGCCCCCGGAGCGCTTGGCCGTCGGCGGCGACCTCACCTGGCTCCTCCGCCCCCGGGCCGCCTCGCTTCCCCCTTCTGATGAGAAGGAAGAAGGGGCGTTCGTGGCCGTCGCGCTGAAGGGGCCGCGTCGGCGTCGGGAGCGAAGGCGCTTGGAGGCGTTCCAGGAGGCGCTCGCCGCGCAGCTCGACCGCCTGCACAAGGAGCGCAACGTGAGCCCCGTTTTTCTGGTCTTCCACCCGCGCGAGGACCGCCCGCTCGCGGAGGGGGTGGCGGCCCGGATGCGCGGGGCGCGCGACCCGTTGATCGTGACCGCCTCGGGCGTCGACGTCCGGGAGGTGCTCGCCTGCGTCGGCCGGGCGTGGGCGCTCGTCGGGATGCGCCTGCACGCGCTGATCTTTTCAGCTTTAATGAAAACGCCCTTCGTCGCCCTGGGCGACGAGCCCAAATTGGAGAGCTTTTTGAGGGGCCTCGAGCGGGCGGGCGGCCCGGCCCTCCCCCACTGGACGCCCGATCAAGTCGAGAAGCACCACGTGGAGCTCTCGGAGGCGCTCGCCCGGCTCGACGCCCAGCGTCCCGCGCTGGAGGGGCAGCTGGAGCGGGCCGGGGAGGCCCTTTATGAAAAGACGCGCCGGGCGCTCGACGCCTGCTGGGCGCGCCTGGAGCGGGAGCTTGAGCCATGAGTCGCAATGGGGAGCGGGTCGAGCACCGCCCCGTGCTGTTACGCGAGGCCCTTGAGTTTTTAGGGGTCGAGCGGGAGCCCGAGGGCGTTTATGTGGACGCCACGGTGGGCGGCGGCGGCCACGCCCTCGCGATCGCCGAGCGCCTGGGCGGGAAAGGGCGTTTAATCGGGCTCGACGTCGACCCGAAGGCGCTGCGGCGCGCCGCCGAGCGCCTGAAGCCCTACATCGAGGGAGGGCAGGTCGCGCTCGTCCGCGCGAGCTACGCTGAGCTGGAGCGGGTGCTCGACGAGCAGGGGGTCGAGGCCGTGGACGGGGTGCTGTTCGATCTGGGGCTGTCGTCGCTCCAGCTGGCCGACCCCGAGCGGGGCTTCAGCTTCCAGCTCGAGGACGCGCCGCTCGACATGCGCTTCGACCCCGACGCGCCCATCACGGCCCGCGACCTCGTGAACGCGCTCCCGCCGCGGGAGCTGGAGCGCATCTTACGGGAGTACGGCGAGGAGCGCTGGGCGGGGCGCATCGCCCGCGCCCTCGTCGAGGCCCGGAAGCGCCGCCCCATCGAGACCGTCGGCCAGCTCGTTCGGGTCGTGCTGGAGGCGATCCCCAAGCCCGCCCAGCGGGCGTATCTCGAGGGGCGGCCCGGCGCCATCCACCCGGCCACCCGGACGTTCCAGGCGCTGCGCATCGCGGTGAACCGCGAGCTGGAGGCGCTTCAAGAGGGGCTGGAGGCGGCCTTCCGGCGGCTGAAGCCCGGCGGCCGCTTGGTGGTGATCTCGTTCCACTCGCTGGAGGACCGAATCGTGAAGCGCTTCATGCGCGAGCGGGCGCGGGGCTGCGTCTGCCCGCCGGAGCTGCCCCGTTGCCAATGCGGCCGCGTCCCCGAAGCTGAGATCCTGGGCGAGGCCACCCCCAGCCCCGAGGAGGTCGCGGAAAACCCGCGCGCCCGCAGCGCCCGACTGCGGGCCCTGCGCAAGCTCGAGGGCGGGCGTTAGCCGCTTACACCTCCAACGCCTCCTCCCCGCGAGACGGCCGTCCTTGGGCCTTTACGCCCTCATTCGTTGAATAGAAGCCCCATGGCCATGGCGACGATCGCGCCACCCCGGCCTCAAGATCGAGAGCGAGCTCGACCCCGCTCCTTCGAGGAGCGCGCGGGGCCGCGTCCTCGCCCTCGCCTTCGTCCTCGGCTTCGGCTACTCGTCGGGCTGGGGCTTTTGGCGGGGGGCGCGCTGGCCCTGGCCTACGTCTGGCTCGTCTGGGCGTGGCTCCTGACGCTGAACGCGCTCCACGACGCGCGGGCCGAGCTCCAGGCCCTCCAAGCCGAACGCGACCGGCTCGTCTTCGAGGTGGAGCGGGCCTTCTCGCTAGAACGCATCGAGAGGATCGCCCGTGAGCGGCTCGGGATGTTCCGCCCCGCCCCCCGCTATTTGCACTTGAAGCTGGAGCCGTGAGCGTCATGGGCGTCCAGACGCGGCTGGCGCTGGCCTTCGGGACGCTGGGCGCGCTCTTCCTCGCCGTGGCGGTCCGGCTCGTCGAGGTGCAGCTCGTCGAGCACGAGCGCTGGGCCGCGCGGGCCGAACAGATCACCGTCCGCGAGCTCGTCCGGGCGCTCCCGCGGGGGCGCCTCTACGACCGCCACGGCCGCCTGCTCGCCCTGGACGTCCCGGCCGTCTCGGTCGCGCTCGACAACGTCAACATGACCAAGCCCGAGCTGCTCGAGCGGCTCCTGCAAGAGCGTTTGGGCTTGTCGGCCGAGGAGGCCCGCCGGCGCGTCTACCGCCCCAAGTACTTCACGTGGCTCGCCCGCCAGCTCGACCCCCAGGTGGCCGAGGGGCTGAAACAAGAGGCCGAGGCGCTGGGAATCCGCGGGCTGCTCTTCCTCCCGGGGTGGAAGCGGGCCTACCCGCAGGGGAGCCTGGCCTCGAACGTGCTGGGCTTCGTGGGCCTGGACGGCCAGGGGCTCGAGGGGATCGAGCTGGCCTTCGACGATGTGCTGCGGGGGCGGCCCGAGCGGCGCGAGTTGGTGCTCGGGGCCGACGGGACGGTGCTCGAGGAGCGGGTGCTCGAGCCCGGCCGCCCCGGTGCCGACCTCTACTTGACGCTGGACGCCCGGATTCAGCGCGTCGCCGAGCGGGCCGTGCGGCGGGGCGTGGAGCGGGCGCGGGCCAAGGGGGGCTTCGCCGTGGTGCTCGACCCGCGCACGGGCGAGGTGCTCGCTTTGGCCCAAGACAAAATTTATGACTTGAACGCCTTCGAGCGCTCCCGGCCCGAGGAGCGCGTAAACTGGGCGATCGCGCGGGTCTTCGAGCCGGGCTCGACGTTCAAGCCCTTCGCCCTGCTCGCGGCCCTCGAGGCGGGCGTCGTCGCGCTCGACGAGCGCGTGAACGGGGACAGCCCGGTGGTCATCGCGGGCCATCCCTTCCGCAACGCCGAGCAGATCGATTACGGCCCCGTCACCCCCACGGAGATCCTCCAGCACTCGATCAACACCGGGATGATTCGGATCGCGCTGCGGCTGGGGGAGGAGCGCCTGTACGCGTTCCTCAAGAAGCTCGGGTTCGGCGAGGAGACGGGGATCGAGCTGCCGGGGGAGGTGGCGGGGTGGCTGCCGCCCCTGGAGCGCTGGTCGAAGCTCGAGATCGGGGCGATCCCCATCGGGCAGGGGGTGGCCGTGACGGGCGTGCAGCTGGCCGCCCGCTACGCGGCGCTCGCCAACGGCGGTCGGCTCGTCCGGCCCCGGATCGTGGCCCGCGTCGTCCCGCCCCCCGACGCCCTCCATACGCCATCCGCTCCCGGGACGGAGAGGAACGCGAGTGCGAGTCCCGACGACGTTGGGCGGGGCACCCCCATCGCGTCGTGGCCCAATCTTCAGGCGCTCACCCGGATGCTGGTCGCGGTCGTCGAGGACGGCACCGGGGTGCGGGCCCAAATCCCGGGGTTCGCGATCGCGGGCAAGTCGGGCACGGGGCAGAAGGCCGTCCCCGGCCGCGGCTACGTCCGGGGAAAGTACACGTCGCTGTTCGCGGGCTTCTTCCCCGCCGACGAGCCCCGATGGGTAATTTTAGTCGTGCTGGACGAGCCGAGGGCTTGGCCGCCCTACGGGGGGCTCCACGCCGCGCCCGTGTTCAAAGAAATCGCCGAGGGGATCATCGAGCTGATGCACTTGAGGCCCACGCGTTGACGCGAAGATAGATAGAAACAGCACGCGCTCCGCTTCAGGCATCCTCCCTCATCTTCGCCAGATCCTCGAGGGTGAGGTCCAGCTCGAGGCGGCCCAGCTTGGCCCGCAGGCGCTCACGGCGCTTCTCGGCGATGACCGCCTCCAAGGCGCGTCGGACCGCTTCCCGCTTCGTCTTCACCCCCAGGAGCCTCATGGCCTCCCGCACC
>WFPR01000123.1 GCA_015487455.1 Candidatus Bipolaricaulota bacterium | reverse complement strand
GCCCGCGCGATGCGCAGGGTTACGCTGTACACCAAGCCCGACTGCCCCCTGTGCGGGAAGGCCAAGGGGCTCCTGGGCGCGTTGCGGGCCGAGGGGATCGCGTTCGAGCTGGAGGAGGTCGACGTCACCCGTGACCCCGAGCTGTACGAGCGCTACCGCTTCGAGGTCCCGGTGATCGCCGTAGACGGCGTCGAGCGGTTCAAGGGGCGCGTCGCGCGGGAGGCGCTGCGCGCGGCGCTCCTCAGCCCCCGAACACGAGCATGAGCTGCACGAAGGGCAGCACCACGGTGCCGAGCGGCCCGCCGGGGACGGGCAGGCCGTCGGGCAGCTCCCAGTCTTCCAGGCTGAGCGTCAGCCCGACGCCCCCCAGCGCCTTGATCCCCAGAAACTCAAAGAACGCAGATTCGACGCTCACGTACGGCAGGGCGAACCAGAAGCCGCGCTCCAGCTGGACGTAGCGCGGCGGGTCGTCGAGCAGCGCGTCGAAGTCGCCCCGGACGCTCTGGACGAGCCGGAGCGTCCAACGGCCGCGGCCCGCCAGGAGCCCCAGCGAGAGCCCGCCCCACGCCTCCTCGGCCGCGAGCCGCTCGGCCAGCAGCCCAGCTAGGACCACACCCAGCCGCGCCTGGGTGAAGGGCGTCCCCGCCCCCTCGCGCACGGAGAAGCTCCACCCGCGGCCCGCGCTGAAACCGCCGAACCGGAACGTCGAGCCGCCGAACCCGAAGATCCCCGAGGCCCAGAGCACCGACCGCTCCCCCAGCGTGAACGCCCCCTCGAGGTCCAGAATCCCGTGGAGGGCGGCGTTCAGCCCGTCGAGGTCGAACAGGAGGCCCATGAGCAGCGGCCCGCCCCCGCCGGTGAACGTGCGGCTCGTCTCCAGTCGAAAGACGAAGACCTCCTCGCTCGGCGTCTGCGGCCTCAGCGCGAGGGGCGGTTCGGCGGCCCAGGCCCGCTCGCCCATCAGCCCGAGCCCAAGTCCGAGCCCGACGGCCCCCAGCGCGAGCCCCAGCGCGATGAGCGCGTGCCGACTTCTGGACACGGCGCTATCCCCCCTTTGCGTTGTGAGCGTGAGCGGCGCTCACGTTCGGGCGTTGCAGCACGATCTCGATGCTCCCCATGCTGGTGCGGAGCTTGAGGCGGCTTAAGCCCTCGCCCAGCCTCAGCGTGACCCGCTCGCCCGGCCAGCCGACGTCCTTTTGGACGCTGACGTCGGGGCCCTCGGCCCCGCGCACCGAGATCCGCCCGAACTCCGTCCGCGCCTCGACGCTCAGGCTCAGGGCGGCGGTGCGGGGGAGCCGGACGGTGATCCCGCCGACGTCGGCGCTCAGGGTCGCCGAGAAGGGCTTTAGGGGCGCTCGAGGGAGCTGGGAGAGCGCCAGGGTGATGCTGCCCATGTCCGTCGTCGCGCTCAGGCGCTCGACGTGGACGTCTTCCAGCGCGATCCCGCCGATGTCCGTGGAGAGGGTCAGCCTCCCGCCTTGAGCGCCCCGGACGGCGATCCCGCCGGTGTCCGAGGTGAGGCGCGCCTCTCGAAACGCTGAGGTTTCCAGCGAGATGCCCCCGACCGCGGTGTTCACGCTCAGCGTCCCCGCCGTCGTGTCGCGGACGACGACGCGCCCGGCGTCGGACCGCAGCGTGAGCGCCTCGAGCTCCGAGTCGACGACGCGCAGCTCGCCCACGTCGGTGGCGGCGCTCAGCCGCCCGCCCTTCAGGCGCTCGATCGCGACGTCCCCGACGTCCTGCTCGATCGACAGCGTCGCGCCGGGCGGGACGACCAGCTCGAACTCGACCCAGCCGACCCGATCCCGCCAGCGGATCGACGTGCCCTCGAGCTCCAGGCGGCGGCCCATCTCCGGCGGGCCCTCCACGACGATGCGAACCTCCTGAGCGTCCTGCTCGACGGTGACGCGAAGCTCCTCGAGCTTGAGCCCCCGGACCTTCTTGACGGCGCGGACGTCGAGGGTGGGCCGCACGGCCACGTAGCCGTAGCCCGGCTCTCCCGCCTTCCCCCGGATCGCCACGCGGCCCACGGGGCTCTGCAGCACGATGAGCTGCCCGTCATAGGGGATCGACCACTCGAGCGCCTCGCTCGCGTCGTAGCGCGAGAGGTCGAGCCCCTCCTGCACGACGACGCGGACGCCCTCGCCCAGCTTGCAGCCCGCCGCGCCCAGCGCCACCGCGAGCAGCAGCCCCGTCAGCAACATCCCTTGGGGCCTCATCTTCGCCTTCGTCGTCTTCGTCTTCATTTATCGCTCGCTCCCCCCTTCGGCTCGAGCTCGGGCTACGGCTACGACTCCGGCTCCAGCTCCGGCTCCGGCAGCCGCACCCCCTGCGGGTAGAGGTCCTTGCGGTAGATCGTCACGGGCTTGGAGGCGGCCAGCCGCGGCTGCACGGGGATGTGCACGGCCAGCAGCGTGCCCTCGGCGTCCTGGGCGTACAGCTCGACCGTCAAAATCTCGCCAGCGGTCGCGGCCTCGGGACCGATGCGCAGCTCGTAGCGGGTGACCGCCACGCCCGTGCCCGTACCCGTGTCGTCGTTCAGCGTAAGCGTTGAGGGGGCGACGCGGGCCAGGCGTAGGGGCTCGGCCCGCAGCGCCTGCGGCGTGAGCGCCACGAAGCGCACCTCGTCGGGCGAGGCGCCCGCCCTCAGGCGCTCCTGGATGGCCCGATAGAGCAGCGCGAAGTGGCTGGGGACGCTGAAGTCGTAGAGCGCGGGGACGCCGTCCTCCAGCATCACGAGGCGGCGCTGGATCTGCTCTTGGGGCCTTGCGTCGCCGCCCTCGGCCCCGGCCTCGGAGGCGCGGGCGCGGGTGCAGCAGACGGAGAGCGTGGCCCGGCGTGCTTTGAGATCGACATGGGCTTCGGCCCGGCGGCCCCCCAGCACCAGCGGCCCCTGGAGCACGTAGCTTAGGGGCTCAAAGCGCTCCGTGAGCACGAGCCGCTGGACGGCGGCCAGCTCCCCCGCCCGCACGTTCGAGCTGAGCAGCAGCGTATTATCATCTTGGCGCTCCAGGGTGAACGTCTCTTGCAGCATGGGTCGCGTGCCCACCGTCAGGGCGAACGTCCCCTCGTCGAGGACCCGGCGGGGGACGGCGAAGTAGGCGCCCGTGAGCGGGGCGGCCCGCTCGCCCGGCCCCGGCCGCTCCCCGATCGCGGGGACGTGGACGGCCAGCTGCAGCCCCAACGCCACGCCCAGCCCCAGGCTCAGCAACACGATCAGCGGGAGCGAGAAGGCCAGCGCGGGCCGCGGCCTCGTCCGGCCCCACCGCCACGGGAGCCAGGCCCGCCTTGAGGGCTCGGCCGGGGCGGCGGGGGCCAGCCGAGAGAGCGTCCGTTGAAGGGCTTGAGCCGTGTCCGTCCCGAGCCCGGGCGCAAGCCCCGCCTCGGGCGAGGGCGCGAGGACGGCCTTGAGCCCCTCCAGCTCCACCAGCTCGTGGCGGCACGCCTCGCATCGCTCCAGGTGCGCCTCGACGCGGGCGCGCTCCTCGGCGTCCAGCGTCCCGTTCGCGTACCAGGGGAGCAGCTCCACGAGCGCCTGGTGCTCGCGCTCGGTGGGGTTCAATCCCGCCCGATCCGTCCGATCCGCCATAGCGCGTCTCCTTTCCCCTTGCGTTCCAGGATCGCCTTGAGTTTCCGCTTGGCGTGGAACATGCGGCTCTTCACCGTCCCCGGCGGGATGCCCAGCACCTGGGCGATCTCGCCGTACGAGAGCCCCTGCTGAAACGTCAGCTCCATCACGACGCGGTGCTCGTCGGCCAGCTCGTTCAGCGCCTCCCGTACGAGGTCCATGAGCACCTCCCGCCGGGCGTGCCGCTCGACGTCCAGCTCGGCCTCGAGAACGTCTTCGCCGTCGTCCTCACGGTCCCGATCCGGGTCGTCCCCTTGGTGGGGCAGGGGACCCTCAAGGAGCCGCGGCCGTTGGGCGGCGCGTCGCCACTCCAGCCACTTGCGGTGGGCGATGCCCAGGACCCACGTCGAGGGGCGGCACGTCCCGTTGAAGCTCCCGGCGCGCCGCCAGACGACCAGCAGCGTCTCCTGGGCCAGCTCCTCGGCCCAGTGGGCGTCCCGGGTGCGCCCGCGGAAGAACGCGACGAGCCGGGGATAGTAGCGACGAAACAGCGCCTCGAAGGCTCCGGCGTCGCCGTGGGCGACTCGCCTGAGCAGCCGGGCCTCCTCCCGGCTCTCGCGCTCGGTCGCGCCCCCGCGCGACGACCCGGACTCGAACGCCCCCCTCCCCATTTCGGCTTCGCTCGTCCGTCGCTTACGCGATCGCGATCAGCACGATCCCCGCCGTCGCCACCACTAGCCAGAAAGCCCGGCTCCACCGGCGCCGTCCGCCTGCCGTGTCCGCTCCCGTCCATCCGGGTTTTGGGGTCGGGTGCGTGTGCGTATGAAGGCCGACGCCGACGAGGAAGTCGCGCAGGGCGCGCTCGCGCAGCCGCTCCGCGTACGCCTCCCGATCCCACATCCGGGGTCGCCTCCTTTCCCTCGCTCTCACCCCCGTGAATGGCGGGAGGGGCGGGGGCGGTTCAAACGACCCCTTATGCCCCTTAATTGATCGCGCAATCGATCGCGAGCCGCGCGCAGGGAGCGGTGCAGTTAGGGACGGCTCCGCAAAGCCTGCAGGGCTTCGAGGGCCTCCTGCAGGCCCGGCACGTGCTCCGCGCCCACGGGGACGGTCAGGCTCGAGCCCCGGAAGTCGTCGCCGACCGGCTCGAACCGCCCGCCCAGGCACTCGGCCAGGAACGCCTCCGCGATCGCGAAGAACGAGAGGCGGTTCTCCGGGCGGACGAACCCGTGCCCCTCGTCGGGGTAGAGCACGTACGTCACGGGGATGCCCTTCTCCTGCATCGCCTTGACGATCTGCTCGGACTCCTGCTGCTTGACCCGGGGGTCGTTGGCCCCGTGGCCGATGAGCAGGGGCTTGGTGATGCGATCGACGAGACGAAGCGGCGAGCGCTCCCACAGCAGCCGGCGCCCCTCCTCGGTGCGCGGGTCCCCGACGCGGGTGGCCCAGAGCTCCATCAGCGGCTTCCAGTACGGCGGGATCGACTCGAGCAGCGTGATCAGGTTGCTGGGGCCGACGATGTCGATGCCGCAGGCGAAGGCGTCGGGGGTGAACGTCAAACCCACCAGGGTGGCGTAGCCGCCGTAGCTCCCGCCCATGATCGCGACCTTGTCGGGTTGGGCGACCCCCTCGCGGACGGCCCACTCGACCGCGTCGAGGAGGTCGTCGTGCATCTTGCGGCCCCACTCCTTGTTGCCCGCGTTGAGGAACCGCTTGCCGAAGCCCGTCGACCCCCGGAAGTTGACGCTCAGGACGGCGTAGCCGCGGTTGGCCAGCCACTGGTGGACGGGCTCGTAGCCCCAGGTGTCGCGGGCCCAGGGGCCGCCGTGGACCCAGAGCACCATCGGCAGGGGCTCCTCGGGCCGCCCGTCGCCGTCGGGGTCGGCCCAGACGGGGAGCGTCAGGTAGCTCACGAGCTTCAAGCCGTCGCGGGCTTCTAGAATCACGGGGCGCATCCGCGCCAAGGGCAGGCCCTCCAAGGCCCCGCGGTTGGTGAAGAGGAAGCGGGCGGCTCGCCGCTCGCGGTCGTAGAGGTAGTAGCGGACGGGGCCGTTATCGACGTCGTAGGCCACGACCCAGAGCCGATCGTCGAGCGTCCGGCTCGTGATCTCGAGCTCGCCGTCCTCGACCGTCTGCAAATACGCGAGATCGGGCTCGACGGCGGGGTCGACGACGTGCCAGCGCTTGCGCGCGTACGTCGAGGCCGCGGCTTGGACCCTCTTCTCGACGGGGTGGACGAGCACGTCGTGGACGTCCGCCTGCGGGTCCTCGACCAAGACGCTGGTCGAGCCCGTCTCGACGTCTAGGGCGACCAGCGCGGCGGTGTCCCGCCCGCGGCTGTCGACCAGGTAGAGCACGCGGCCCGTCTCGTCGAACGTGATGGGCCAGGTCGTGAGCGTGTCCTCCATCGGGATGCGGGCGAAGGGCTCCCACGCGCCCTCGGGCGTGCGCTTCAAGATCTCGTTGCCGCCGTCGGGGGTGAGGCGCATCGCCAGCCGCACGTTGAAGTCGTCGTCGGTGGTGAAGCCCAGGAAGCCCTCGTTCTTGAGCACGAGCTGGCGCTCGCCCGTCTCGATGTCGAGGCGGTAGAGGTCGTGCAGGCTGGGGTCGCGGTCGTTCAGGCCCACCAGAATTTCCTTGGGGAACTTCGGGCTCAGCTCCTGAACCCGGGCCTGGACGCCCTCCAGGGGCGTGAGATCGCGCGTCTCGCCCGTCCTCACGTTCACGCTGTAGAGCCGCCAGTTCTCGTCGCCGTTCTTGTCTTGGAGATAGAGGACGTGCTCGCCGGTGTAGGCCCAGAAGTACTGCTGGATGCCGCGGCCCGTGTCGCGGGTGACGGGCTCGGCCCGCTCGGGGGCGTCGACGGGGGCGACCCAGACGTTGAGCACCCCGTCCAGGGGCGCCAGGAACGCCAGCTTCGAGCCGTCCGGGCTGACCCGCACCAGCGCCCGATCCGGGTTGCCGAAGATCACCTGCCGGGGGATCAACGGGACGTCCTCCCGCTTGAGCGTAGACATCGGAGTCGATCCCTCGCCTCCTTTTTGCGAAAGTTTCACCGCCGAGTAAGGAGCCACGCCAGGAGCGCAAGCGCCCCCGCGATCAAGAGGGCCTTAATCAAGCTTTGCATGGCCGTTCCCTCCTCAGGTGGAGGGATCGTACCGCAGGGGGCCTCAGCCGAGCAAGCTCTGCGGGTCGACGTCGATCTTGACGTTGAGCGATTTGAGCTTGAGCGCGGGGTCGGCCCGCAGCTCGCGAATTAAGGCGTTGGTGGCGGGGACGTGCCTGGTCTTCAGGACGAGCTGCCAGCGGTGCTCCCCCCGCACCCGGGCCGGGAGCGCCCGGAACGGGCCGAGGACTTCCAGCCCCTTCAATCGGGCGCCCTGAAGGGCCTCGGCCAGCTGTTTGGCCCCCCGTTCGGCCCGCTCGGCCTTCCGATCGCTTATTGTGAGCTTGATCAGGTGGGTGAACGGCGGGTAGTTCAGCGCCCGACGGGTGATCAGCTCCTCCTCGTAGAACGCCCGGTAGTCGCCGCGGGCGGCTTGCTGAACCGCGTAGTGCTCGGGGTGATTCGTCTGGATCAGGACGAGGCCGCCCTTGGGGCCGCGCCCGGCCCGCCCGATCGCCTGACTGATGAGCTGGAACGTCCGCTCGCCCGCCCGAAAGTCCGGCAGGCTGAGCAGCGCGTCGGCGCTCAGCACCCCGACGAGCGTGACGTTGGGGAAGTCGAGCCCGAGACCGATCATCTGCGTGCCGAGCAGGATGTCGATCTCGCCCTTGCGGAACGCCTCCAAGATGCGGACGTGCTGGCCGCGGCGGACGGCGTCGGAGTCCATGCGGGCGATCCGCGCCGAGGGGAAGGCCTCGCGCAGCGCCAGCTCGGCCTGCTGCGTCCCGGCGCCCAGGAACGCCAAGTCCCGCGAGCCGCAGGCGCGGCAGCGGCCCGTCGGAAAATCACCGCCGCAGACGTGGCAGCGCAGCCGCTGGCCCTTCAAATGATAGACCAAGGCGATCCCGCAGCGGGGGCAGCGCTGCGTCTCCCGACACGTCCGGCAGAGGACGGCGCGGGCGAACCCCCGCAGATTTAACAGCAGTAGCGCTTGTTCGCCCCGCTTCAGGCGTTGGGCGAGCGCCCGCTTGAGCGCGGGGCTCAGCACGACGGTCTCGCCCTTGAGGTCGACGATGTGGACGTCGGGCGGCGGGCCGGGGACGGCCCGCTCCCGCAGCTCGACGAGCTGGAGCCCGCCCCGCTCGGCCCTGTAGAAGCTCTCGAGCGAGGGCGTGGCGCTGCCCAGGATCACCACGGCCCGCTCGAGCTGCGCCCGCTGCAGGGCCACCTCACGGGCGTGGTAGCGGGGCGCGGGGTCGTCCTGCTTGTACGTCGGCTCGTGCTCCTCGTCCAGGACGATCAGCCCCAGCGCCCGCACCGGCGCGAAGACGGCGGCGCGGACGCCCACGACGACGCGGGCCTCCCCCCGCTGCACCCGGAGCCACTCCCGCGCCCGCTGCGCCCCCGTCAGCCCGCTGTGGTAGACGGCCACGGTCTCCTCGCCCAACCGGGCGCGGAAGTGGGCCAAAAGCTGGGGCGTGAGCGCGATCTCGGGCACGACGACGATCGCGCCCCGGCCCTGGGCCAGCGCGCTCTGGACGCTCTGCAGGTAGACCTCCGTCTTGCCGCTGGCGTTGACGCCGAACAGCAAGTACCGCCCGTGGCCCCGCGCCAGCCCCCGCCGGATCGTCTGGATCGCGCGGTGCTGGTCGTCCGTCAGCGTGCGCTCGGCCGCCGCGTCCGCGCTTTGGAGGGCGGTCGTGACGGCCGCGGGGGGGCGGGGGACCGGCCTCCTCTCGATGGTGATGAAGCCCTTTCGGGCGAGCGCCCTCAGGGGCGCGTCGGAGCAGCTGACGCGCGCCAGCAGCTCTTGGACGGGCACGGCGTCGCCCAGGGCGAGCAGCTCGCGCAGCAGCGCGGCCTGCTGGGGGGCGCCCGCGCTCAGCTCGTCTAGGAGCCGGAGCGCTTGGGCCAGCGGGACCCGCAGCCGGGCGTGGGGCCGCGTCCGCTCCTCCCGAGCGGGCGCGGATCGCACCCCCGCGGGCGCGAGGGTGGGCAGCACCAGGCCCAGGGGGGTCGCGTAATAGTCACCGAGCCAGCGGGCGAGCGTCAGCGCCCGAGCGTCCAGCACGGGCGCCTCGTCGACGAGCGCCTC